>CAYXDY010000031.1:0-6986 GCA_964463905.1 uncultured Candidatus Saccharibacteria bacterium | reverse complement strand
GAACGCCGAATTCCTAAGAATCCAGCTGTGGTTTCACAGACAGATGGTGAGGTTTTTGAAATCAAAGACAAGGATGGCAAAGAGAAAATAATTAAGGTACTTTCTGATTCCAAGGAAGATGGTAAGAAAAATGAGATGGAATACGTGGTTCAATTCCGCCGAACTCCAATCGTGAAAGTAGGAGACAAGGTCAAGAAAGGCGAACTCTTAACAGACGGTTCTGCTGACATTGCTGAAATTTTCAAGTTTGGAAACAAGGAAATGGTAGAAGAGTACATTATCCGTGAAATCAATAAGGTTTACGAACTTCAAAGCGCCTCTATTTCTCGTAAACACACTGAGATAATAATTCGTCAGATGTTCTCTCGCCGTAAGGTTAAGGATGCTGGTGAGACCAACTTCTCAGCAGGTGATATCGTAGAAAATACTGCCTTTATGGAAGAAAATTCTAGAGTTGCCGGTCTTGGAGCCAAGGAAGCTAAAGCAGAAATAGTAGCACTCGGAATTACTGAAGTATCACTCCGAACCAAGAGCTGGCTATCTGCAGCTTCATTCCAGAACACCAACCGTGTCCTCATCGAAAACGCTGTTAAAGGCGGAGTTGATAATCTCCGAGGTCTCAAGGAAAACGTGATAATAGGACGACTAATCCCAGCTGGAACTGGTTTCAAACCTAAAGAGGTAGAAGCGAAGGAAGAATAAAAAACATGAACTCTCCCGTCCAACAAATTAAGGAGAGACTGTCAATCGAAGAAGTAGTCTCTTCTTATATAAAGCTTGAGAAGATGGGCCCTAACCTCAAGGCCAAGTGCCCATTTCACAATGAGAAAACCCCTTCGTTTTTCTTGTCGCCATCACGGGGGAGTTACTATTGTTTCGGCTGCGGAGCAAAGGGAGATATATTTACTTTTGTAGAAGAGTTCGAGGGACTCGACTTCAAGGGTACTCTCAAGCTCTTAGCTGAGCGAGCGGGAGTAGTCTTAGAAGCTTATTCCAAAGAATCCAAAATAGCTGAAGATGAAAAAGAAAAGCTCTATATGGTGATGGAAGAAGCGACCAAATTCTTTGAGACCAACTTAAAGACAAACCTAGATGCCCTTAATTATTTAAAGTCTCGTGGGTTAGAAGACAAGACTATAGGCGATTTCCGAATTGGATTTGCCAGAGCAGAATGGAAGGAACTTCATTCATATCTAAAAGGAAAAGGTTTTGCTGACAATGACATAGAAACTGCTGGCCTCAGCAAGAAGGCAGAAGGAAGAGATGATAGCTATGATAGGTTCAGAGGGAGAATAATGTTCCCTCTAACTGATTCTGGTGGCAGGGTAATCGCTTTCTCAGGGAGATTATTTATAGACGATGGCAAATCTGCTAAATACCTCAACTCCCCAGAGACTCCAATCTTTAGTAAATTTGCCACATTCTATGGCATAGATAAGGCAAAGGATTCAATAAGGAAAAACAATTTTTCTATTCTGGTAGAAGGTCAGATTGACCTTGTGCTTTCTCATCAAGCTGGATTTAAGAATACTGTGGCCACCAGTGGGACCGCGCTTTCTGACTCAACTGTTTCTAAAGAAAATGCAGTGAGCAATCTTGGACTTGTGCGACGACTCTCTCAAAACATAGTTCTAGGATTCGACGGAGATAAAGCGGGCATTAGTGCAACTCTGCGTGCCGGAGCTATTGCCTTGTCGCTTGGTATGGATGTGAAGGTGGCGGATCTTCCAGAAGACACTGACCCAGCGGATCTAATCTCCAAAGTGGGCGTGCCTGCTTGGAAAGACGCAATAAGGAATTCTAAGCATTTAATAGAGTTTATGTTGACCAAAGTGGTAAAGCATTCCGGTGGCGACACACGGAAGATTGGAAGAGAAATAAAAGAAAAGATATTGCCTTATGTAGACGCTCTTCCGAGTGCTATTGAGCAATCATTTTTTCTAAAGAAAATAAGTGATGCATCCGGAATACCTCTCGATGCTTTGAGTGAAGATTTAAAGAAAGTAGTAGGGGAGGCTAAATATGAAAAGAAAGATGCAGGCAAGACCGCTGAAGTAGGCCTACTTAAAAGAAAGGATTATATCTTACGAAGATTATTAGGAATAATATTATGGCAAGAAGGGAAGGGAGCCCAGGATATCTCTCCAGATGATATAATTAACCAATTGGCGGAGATACTCAAAATAAACAAGACTGAGGTTCTAGCTGGCACAGAAGGAGTTAAGAATGACCTAGTTTTCGAAGCAGAAGTGTTTTACGGCACAGGCGCCAACCTTAAGAAAGATATATCAGAGATGCTTGCAAACTTAGGAGAAGAATACCTTAAAGAAGACTTACTCCGGAAGATGCATGAATTACAATTAGCAGAAGAAAAGAAGGATGAGGCCGAATCCTCCAAAATTTTAAAAGAGATAAGTGATATTAATAATAAAATCCAAGAAATTAAAAACGGTCGTTATAAATAAAAAAATAATATCCAAAAATTACATGAAAAAGAAAACAAAAATAAAAGTGAAGAAAGTCGCCAAGAAAAAGATATTAAAGAAAAAAGTAGTAGCTAAGAGCAAAAAGCCAGCCAAGAAAGTGATAAAAAAAGTAGTAAAGAAAAAAGCAATCAAGTCTACCAAGAAAACTAAAAAAACGGCTCCTAAGAAGCAAACAGTTGCCGAGAAGAAGGCTGGTAGCCTAGCCATGACAGCAGATGTCCTTATAGAAAAGGGTCGCAAGCGTGGCTTCATCACTTATGATGAGATTCTTAAGACTTTCCCTGATGTGGAGAACAACATATTCTTCTTAGACGAATTGTATGAGAAATTCGCCATAGCT
Organism: uncultured Candidatus Saccharibacteria bacterium; assembly: GCA_964463905.1. Classification (GTDB taxonomy): domain Bacteria; phylum Patescibacteriota; class Minisyncoccia; order Phycocordibacterales; family UBA9973; genus UBA9973. The sequence goes on along the minus strand of CAYXDY010000031.1, from coordinate 4,160 downwards.
GGTATTGATGTCCTAGAGGGTGGTAATTTACTTAATCTAGACAATGAGCTTTCTGATAAAGATCTAAATAAATCCATAATAAATGACTCTATTCAGATGTATCTTAAGGAAATCGGCCAATACCCACTGATTCCCGCGTCTCAAGAAAAGGAGCTAGCTAAGAGAATAGAAGCTGGGGACCTAGAGGCTAAGAATTTACTTGCAAGAGCTAACCTCCGTTTGGTGGTGTCTATCGCCAAGAAGTATGTGGGTCGCTCTGCCAACCTTACTCTCTTAGATTTAATTCAAGAAGGAAATTTAGGTCTGTTTAAAGCAGTTGAAAAGTTCGACTATTCAAAAGGCTTTAAGTTCTCGACTTATGCCACTTGGTGGATTAGACAGTCTATAACTCGTGCTCTAGCCGACCAGTCTCGAACTATCCGTATTCCTGTGCACATGGTGGAGACTATTTCTAAGTATAAACAGACCCATCGACGCCTCAGCCAAGATTTAGGCCGTGAGCCACTAGCCGAAGAAATAGCCACCGAGATGGGTATACCAGTAGAGAAGATTCACGTTATTGAAAATATTTCTCAAGAGACTGTATCCTTGGAACAACCAGTAGGTGATGATGACGATAAGTCTACTCTCGAGAACTTTATTCCAGACGATAAGATATTGCGCCCCGACCAAGAGTCCTCTCGACGTATTCTCTCAGACCAAATTCGTGAAGTCTTAGATGAACTTAATCCTAAAGAGCGTAAGATTCTTGAAATGCGCTATGGCTTGCTAGACGGTATTCAGCACACATTAGAGAGAGTAGGAGAGGAGTTCGGAGTTACTCGCGAGCGTATTCGTCAGATTGAAGCTAAGGTGCACGAGAAGCTTCGAAGCCATGAGAAGATTTCTAGGCTTAAAAACTACTTCGATTAAAATTAAATACTAAATTAAAAAATCCCCGTTAAGGGGATTTTTTAATTTAGTATTTATCTTAACGCTTTTAATTTCTCGTTTATTACACTGAGCGGTTGGTTGCCTTCTATGGTGTCTACTATTTGCCCATCTACTAAGATTACAGAATACGGTGTACCTCGCGCTCCTACTCCACTGCCGTCTGTGAGGTCCGCTTGAACCTTAGCTGCAAATTTACCAGATGAGAGGCAAGTGTTAAATGTATTTGTATTTAATCCTAAAGACCCTGCGAGATTAGATAGCTCAGAAACAGAATAAGTTCTCTCAAATAAGCTGTCTGTATAGGTCCAAAAAGCATCATTACCTCCTTGATCCCAGGCACATTCAGTAGCTTCGGCCTTCTTGAAGGCATCAGGATGAATAGACGTTAGAGGGAAATGTCTGTAGACCCAAGCCACATCTGAATTACTCGCAATCACTTGTTTCATGGTGATATGAAATCTCTGACAAAACGGGCAATCAAGATCTGAGTACTCAATAATTGTTATTTTGGCATTTGAATTTCCGATTATGTGGTCTTCTTGAGACACAGGGCGAGCTTGCCCTGGAACATTTATCACAGGAGTAGGAGCCACCTCTTTGACAGGTGGAGTGCTATCTTTCAGTAATATTGCCCCACCGACTATTACTGCGGCTATTAATAGGGCACTAGCTAACTGGCTTTGGTTATTATTTTGCATCTTTGTTGTTAATTAAACCCTGACTCCTTTTGGGGTCGGGACTGCTAATGAGACCATTATATCATCTTTTAAATTTTATGATACAATAAGGGTATTAATATTAATATTTTTTAATTATGTTTAGTCACAATTGTTGTAAAGGTGGAGGATGTGTGTGTAGTAAAATGGGCAATACACTACTTATTGTTGGTGGACTTAATTGGGGTTTGGTGGGTGCAGGAATGCTTGCTGACAGTGCCCAGTCCTGGAATGTTGTCAATATGCTTTTAGGCTCCATGCCTGTAGTTGAGGCTATTGTTTATGTGCTAGTAGGGTTGGCTGCAATTATGGCTATCTTTGGATGTCGATGTAAGAAGTGCGCATCTAACGTCTGTGAGTCTTGTGCTCCAGGTGATAGTAAATAATTTTTAATTTAAAACATAAAACCCCTCACTTGCACAAGTGAGGGGTTTTATGGACTTTAAAGGCTAAAAATGCTATAATATACAGAAGTATGGTCTCATTCACCGACATTATTTTTTATACTTTAATTTTCACCTCTGTTTACGTGCAGGTGTTTTTGTTGGTCACCTTACTTGAGAACCGCAAGAAGATAATAACTCGAAATAATAAGATAACCCTTAAGGATTATCCAGCTGTTACGATCACAGTGCCTTGCTGGAACGAAGAGAGTACAATAGCTCGTACCGTAGAATCTCTCTTAAATATTAATTACCCAAAAGATAAACTAAAGATATTATTGGTAGATGATGGCTCAACGGACAACACCTTAGAAGTTCTTAATTCTTATTCAAATTATGAGAATATAAAAGTTATCTCTAAGGAAAATGGTGGCAAGCACACCGTCCTTAATCTTGGACTAGAGTTAGCTGAGACAGATTATGTTGGGTGCTTGGACGCTGATTCTTTTGTACATCCAGAATCTCTCGTTCGTCTTATGAGTTTCTTTGAACAAGATCCGCAAGCTATGGCCGTAGTGCCTTCAGTAACTGTCTCTGGGGCCAAGAATATTATCCAGAATGCACAAGAGGCTGAGTATCATATGGGAGTGTTTATGAAAAAGATGCTCGATTTCCTTGGTGCCATCAATGTTACCCCTGGCCCATTTACGATTTTCCGGAAGAAGGTTTTCGATGATTTAGGCCCTTATAGACACGCTCACAACACCGAAGACATGGAAATAGCTTATAGAATGCAAACGAACGATTACAAAATTATTCATTGTAATGATGCGTATGTTTTTACAGGTAGCCCAGCAACTATCAAGAAGCTATTTAAGCAGAGACTGCGATGGATTTATGGATTTATAAATAATACCCTAGATTACAGAAAGGTATTGTTCAAGAAGAAATACGGTAATTTTGCTCTATTTACCTTACCCACAGGTATTGTTTCTGTAATGGCTGTGGCTTATATATTCGGCCGAATGATTTATAGCGCTGGAGAGTTTGTGTATTCTAAATTTATAGAAGTTCAGACCATCGGCTTTAGTATGGGTGGAAGCGTCTCATCTTTTGATACTTTTTATGTTTCAACCAATATGTCTTTATTCCTTATCACTCTAGTTTATTCTAGTGTGGCTTTCGCGATACTCTTTGGAGGCAAGATGGCAAATGGTAAAATGAGGCTTTCTTGGAATATGCTTTATTTCTTGGTTTTGTTCCGTATTGTTGCGCCATTTTGGATAATGAAAGCAGTTTATCAGACGGTGCGTGGACGCGCCCCAGCTTGGAGATAATATAAATTATGAATTCAAATCGAGTAGACTGGAAAAAATATTTATTAGTTTTCCTTATTACAATAGGGCTTTTTTTAACTGCGAGTTATGTTAGTAATTATTTCGGCAGTAAGAAAATAGCTGAACTCAAATCTATCCAAGACAAGATAGCTATGGATATACTTTCTTCCGAAACTCAATTTTCTCTCCTATCAGAACTATCGTGCAAAAATATTTCCGATGCAGTTTTCTCTGACGAGCTAGGGGAGTTAGGTCAGAAGCTTGAGTGGGGGCAAGAGAATCTTGGTGCTACAGATGAAGTCCAATACCTCAAGAAATATTATTCTCTTCTTCAGATAAAAGATTATCTACTCACAAAGAGGATATCTGAGCGGTGCAAAATAAAGTCTGCATTTATTTTATATTTCTACACCACTGCTGTAAATTGTAGTGAGTGCAGTAGGCAGAGCCTGGTCTTAACCGCACTCCGTAATAAATATCCTGAGTTGCGAGTATATTCTTTCGATTACTCTACCCAGCTCTCTGCAGTAGAGTCTATGCTTCAGATTTACAACATTGAAGACACCAAGCTTCCAGCCTTGGTAATAGACGGGGATGTACTTACTGGTTTCCAAGGTATGGCGGAGCTAGATCAGAAAATTAATGAAACCTTTGAGCTCCAAGAGTATATAAAAATAGAAACAATAGACGAAACTTCTCCGAAGAAGCCTTAATTATATAGTTATATTACTTATCTGAGCCGCCTCTCGGACTCGAACCGAGGACCCTCACTTTACAAAAGTGTAGCTCTA
>CAYXDY010000030.1:0-7330 GCA_964463905.1 uncultured Candidatus Saccharibacteria bacterium | reverse complement strand
AGATGTTTATAAAGATTTAGCAGACATACAGGCCGCCTTTGATAAATTCCTGTTCCAAAGTGAGCACAAGGTCACTGACTATAAAAAATACTTAAATAAAGTTCCTAAGCTACTGGTGGCAGGGGGGCACAATAGGCAGAACGCAGCGGCGGCTTTAGCAGTGGCTGATATTCTGGGAATAGATGAAAAATCCGCCCAAGATTCTCTGGCAAAGTTTGAAGGCACATGGCGCCGGCTTGAGAAGAAGGGAATTACCGCAGAAGGGGTAATAGTCTACGATGATTATGCACACCATCCGACAGAAGTAAGGGCAAGTATACAGGCACTCCGTGAGCTTTATCCGAAGGGATCCAAAAATCTGATAATTCTCTTCCAGCCACATCTTTATAGCCGGACCAAGGCATTGTTTAAGGATTTCTCCCAGGCTTTCGCCGGAGCCGACAGAGTCTACCTCCTACCTATATATTATGCCCGCGAGACCAAGGATGAGAGCATCTCGAGCGAGATATTGGCCGAGGCCATAGACATACAGGGGGTTACATCCTACGCTTTTCCAGATTTTGCCTCAGCCGAAGAGGTAATACGGGCTCTAAACCTCGGACAGAATGATGTTTTTGTGACCATGGGAGCAGGGGAGGCGTATAAAGTGGCAGAAAAGGTTTTCCCATTCTAAAATAAGACAATTTTTAGTATATCTTGTCAAGCATAATATCCCAAAATACCCTTATCTATCAACGTATTTTGGGTTTGACATATGGTGAAAATGTTGTCTAACTATTGACTTTTTATTCCAAGTATGCTAGTATATTGGTACATCCTTAATATAAGGCGTAAGTCTTATAAATTAAGGGTTTTTTAGTTTTTAGGGCGGTTTAAGACTAAAAGTAGAAAAGAGACGGGAGACAACTGCCAACTATGAAAAACAAAACAATAATTAACTTCGTGCATTCGCTTATATTATTACCAATAGTATCTGTGACTGGTTCAGGCTTCGGGAACATCCCAAGCAAGATGCCAGAGATAGCGACCAGAGCCACTCAGGTGGTTCTAGCACAAAACAATACCGTAAGTGACGAGGACAAGGTATCCCGTGAGGCAGCCCAGATCCTCAAGATTAAAGCAGATGCTATTGATAGCTATTACAAATCTCGAGGTATGCCACTAGCTGGCTACGGAGAGAAGATGGTCATCGAAGCAGAAAAGAACGACCTAGACTGGAGACTTCTTGCGGCTATTGCAGTGAGAGAGTCTACCGGAGGTAAGTTTAAGTGTCAGAAGGTGAGCTACAGCTCATTCGGCTGGGGTTCATGTAAAATCAACTTCGATTCTCATGATGAGGAGATAGAGATAGTAGCTCGCAATTTAGGAGGTAACAACCCTAAGACTGCTAGATACTATGCGGGTAAAACAGTAAAGGGTATTCTACAAGCTTACAACCCTCCAACTATAGTCCTTCGTTATGCTGAGCAAGTGATGAAGATAATGGATGACATAGGTCCGGAAGAAGTAGTCCTAGAGACTCACGCAAACGCTTAATTTTAAAACAAAAAAACTACAGGCCAAAAGCTTGTAGTTTTTTTGTTTAGTTGTTCTTATGATATGATATTTTTATGGACATAGCACCACAATTTATTTATATCATTGCTCTCATTCCTTTTTGTTTAATTTGGTTGACGATTTTCTTAATAAGAAAAGACTTAAGACAAGAGATGCTTGTGATGAGCGTCATTGTAGGTGTTTTGAGTTTGATGACAACTTATTACTGGTGGACAATTGATTGGTGGATGCCTTTGAATATAACTAGCACAAGAATTGGGATTGAGGACTTTATTATGGGTTTTACCTCAGGAGGGATAATGGCAACCATTTATGAAGTAGTGTTCAAGCGTGGTTTATATAAAAGAAAGTTGCATCATCACGCTGGGGGAGCATTCACTGTATTGTTGTTTCTCTCTCAGACAACAATGTGGTTATTTTGGGGAGTTGGGTTGACTTCGTTCTGGGCTAGTTCTTTTGCGATGTTACTTACAGCGTTAGTTGTGATTACAATAAGGAGAGACTTAATTGTGACTTCACTTCTCTCAGGTATACTTATGGCTTTGATTTCTTTTTCATTTTATTTAGTCATTCTTTTGATTTCTAAGGAATGGATAGATTACACATATTTGGATGGTGTTAGTGGTATAAGATTTATTGGTGTTCCTATTGAAGAATTTGTTTTCTGGTTTTTGTCAGGTTTAGTGTTTGGACCTTTTTATGAATACTGGCAAGGAGAGAGATTAAAAGCCATTAAGTAATTAGTGCCTAGCTAAGCAAAACCTAGCCATTATAGAAATATCCACCAACTAGAACATATGTCCAAGATAGTAGACAATTATCTAGATAGAGTCTAAAGCACTATCTGACTTGGCGGTTTAGCCGCCAAGTGGGGCTATATTACCAGAATCTAGGCAGATTTTGGTAGGATTGGGCTATTTTTCAGTATTTCACCTCCCACAAATCCCAAACATTCTTGGCTAGGTTTATTGGCTCGCCTTCGAGCGCCATGTAATGTAAGTCTATGAAGGGGAGAGAGTTGCATTCTATTATTCCCCATCTTTGAGTATCTGGGTCTTTTAGTGGGTTCTCTATTATCAGGTCGAAACCGACTACTGGCGCCTGCACTACCTCGCCAGCCTTTTTAAATATTTCATGCATCTTAGGATGAACCTTCGGAAGCATTTCTTCTGTGTATCCGCCATACATTCGGCCCGTCTTAGCAGACAGGTGCACTTTTACGCCGGAGGGTATTATGCTATCTAGAGTGTAACCACTTCTTTTAATAAATGTTATCAGGTCGTCGTTTATCGTTATATCAGAAAGTCGCTCATGGTGAGATTTATTTTTGAGCTCTATAAGCTCTCTTACTGTGTGCACTCCATCACCTACGACTTCTGGCGCATCAGCTCGGAAGAAGCCTACTAATTTATTGTTTATAACTGTCGCTCTATAGACACTTCCAAAGAGGTGCTCTTGCATCACCATCCATAAGGTTATCTCACGGCCTAGCAATACAGCTTTCTTCAGCTCTTCTTTGGTGTGGATGTTGGTGGTGGTGTGTCTGCCTCGTGAGCCATTTTGAGGCTTTACTATTATTGGCTTGGATAAATCTTTATATCCTTTTAACGCATCGCTAATAGTTAGAACGCGTCGTGATTTTGGTACAGCAATACCCACTTGCTCTAGTTTTTCTGCAAGAATAAATTTGTCATCTAGCCAGCGGTAGCCACTTTGGTGTAATGACTGTGGAATGGGGAGACTCTGGAAGAATGTCCATTCACCGTTTATCTTGGCTCTGTACATCTCTATTGGCTTACCCCATATTACTACTTGCTCCATAGGGACGCCGCGACGTACTGCTTCTTCCCAGATTAGCTTGGAGCGTCCGGTTACGGCCTTCTCTGTATCGCTACCGAAACGTACCATGCCTACGTATGACATTAGGGTGAATAGCATCTTCTCTACCCAGTCGGCCATACTCTGCCATCTTTTAGAGGTGGTGAATTTCTGATTGGTCAGTCGGCCGAGAGTCTCGGTCAGAATACTAGAGAAAAATAGTAGCTGGTGATTTACCGGGCTAGTACCGCATGCACTGCATTTAGAAATAGAATGATTACTCATATATAAAACAAAAGACCAAAGGCAAGTTCAAGTTTCCTCAAAAAGCCTTTGGTCCATTGTATATGAAATCTTAGTGTCCTCCAAGCATAGTATTTTTTATAATAAATAACACTAATAAAACGACTCCTACATTATATCATCTAGGGGAAAACTACCGCAAGGTGGATAACTATTGCACTTATTTTATTTCAATTTTTAAATTTAATAGCTAATAAGTACAAAACAAAACTTTTTTTGGTTGCCGGTTTGTAATTCTTGACTTTTATAATATAAAATGTTATTATAATTTGAATTTGTCAGGCGGTTGTCGTCTAAGGGGGCAGGGTGATGAGGGATACAATGATCAGAAAAAAGATGAGCGAGCTTGAGTCAAGTCTCGTTTCATGGGCAGAAAGGCACGACCTTCTTGGGCCCGGTGAGACGCTTGTTCTTTCCGTTTCCATCGTCAAGGAAGTGTTCCGCAGTGAGCAGTCAGAGCTTCTTGGGCTTAAGCCCAGCGAGTTCTTCGACGAGGCAGGGAGACGGCTCGAGAGTTTGGGAGCCCCGAAGGGTATTCCAACTCGTGCCTACTGTGTCTCGAAAAACTCGAACCCACAGAATGGTTGTCCCTGGACCATGCGAGAGTTCATCGCTGCTTACGGTGACGAGAAGGTCATGTGCCGTAAGCTGAAAAATTGCGGCAGGATCACTGCTATGTATATGATGAGAGCCATGATTGAAGTTGGTCTCATCAAGGAGTGATTTCTGCTGTAGTAAAGGTAGGGTCAATGCAATGGATTGACCCTACCAGAGAGTAGGTAAAAAGCGTAAACCACCACTGGCTAGGCCATAGTGGTGGTTTTTTTGTTTTATTTCGAATTTTTACGCTATCCTTCTAGGTGAACCTTTCGATTTACTCTAGATGAACAAGGGTCATCTTGTGATCCTTTGGTTCGAAGAGGGTAATCTGGAAGTTGTAGTTCTTGCCCAATTCTAGCTTCTCACGAAGTTTGATTTCAGAGCCGAATGTAGAATTGTGTACAAGTCCTGCCACGCCTTCTTTGATAGATACAAGAGCGCCGTGCTTGTTGTACTTAATGACTACACCCTTGATGATGTCGCCCTTAGATAGCTTACCTTCGTACTCCTTCCAAGGATTCTCCTTTAGAGCCTTGATAGATAGAGATATCTTGCCTTCTTTGATTTCTATAACCTTAGCCTTGATCTTATCTCCTACCTTGAACATTGTGCGAGGGTCTTCTACGAGCCCCCAGTCTAGCTCAGATATGTGGACTAGACCTTCGAGCCCGTCTTCGAGCTTAAGGAATACTCCGAAGTCTACTAGGCCAGCCACAGTGCATTCTAGTTCCTCGCCGACATTGTACTTGCTTAGGATTTCTTTCTTTTCTTCTGGATTGTTGTCCTTCTCAGAGAAGATAAGCTTACCTTCCTTAGGCAGGGTAGAGATTATCATTACGTTGATCTTCTCACCTACGAGCTTCTTGAGTTCCTTTAATATCTTGTCTTTATCAGAGTCTAGGACGCGAGGATAGTGTTCAGCCTTAAGCTGACTTGCTGGCAGGAATCCCTGGATACCTTGCCATTCTAAGATAAGTCCACCCTTATTGGCATCTTTAATTTCTAGATTAAGCACAGTCTTAGCCTTAATAGACTTCTCAGCTTCAGACCAAGCTAGAGCTTGCTTTGCTTCTTTGAGTGAGAGCTCTACATAGCCTTCGTCGTTTTCGGTTTCTACTACTTTGGCTTTAATGAGGTCACCCAGGCTTATTTTCTTAATAATGTCCTTGGCGTTGATAAACTCACGGCCGTAGATAATACCTGTTCCGTATGGAGCTAGGTCTACGAACACAGAAGACTTCTCAATCAATATAACTGGGCCTTCTACTAATGAGTCTACTTCTGGCCTAGAGACACTGCGGTCTGCTATAGACTTGAGAACTGGATTTTCTACTATTACTTCGTCTTTATTCATAATATTTAAACTTAAATTAAAAATCCGCCAATCACAATAAATGAAGCGGATATAAGGTTTAGGTTCTATTTAGACAAAATATCCTTATAGGGTTACCCTAAAACACGCTTGTAATATATTTAAGTTGTATAAACATATTACTACAAATCCCCTAAATTGCAAGCATTTAGGTTGACTTTAATATATAGAGGTGTAGCATTTCATTGGAGGCATTATGACTGACGAGCACTACGTTCCGGACGGAGTCGGGATGCACGCTCCCGACATGAAGAGGTTTTACCGGCGTGCAGGGAAGCTCATCGGGATCATCGCATTGTTGGCGCTGCTTGCCCTGTTTCCAGGGCAGACGGCCGTCGGTGTGGTGGTTATCGCTTTCATCATTCTCGGTGTTGGTGGAGTGCTGGGGCATCTCACCACACCGGGTGGGCTTCAGCCCTAGGCGTTCGCGCTCCGCGGTACGGAGCATTAATCAAAGGGAGGTCCGATGGATCCACCGAAACGGCCGTCGTCCAAATGGACGACGGCCGGGTTCACTTCTACTCTACCTTTTTAAAATAAATTTGTTATACTGAAGGCAATGATAATTACATATTTCGGCAAGCAGTTTTTCAAGATTACCCAAGGGGAGATGGTCCTCGCTTTTAACCCTGTGAGCAAAGGGTCTAAAACAGGAATCAGCGCCAAATTCGGAGCCGACATAGCATTAGTGACCACCAACCATCCCGACTACAATGGTCTTGACCAGCTATCCCACGGCGAGAGAGTGCCTTTTTCTGTCACCGGACCGGGAGATTATGAGGTTAAAGATATATTTATAAAAGGTCTTCTTTCTGATGTGGAGTTAGGAGGCAAGAAATATATTAATAGTATATACACATTAGGGGTTGATGGAATAAATCTTCTTTTCCTTGGAGCACTCTCAAGTCATGAGCTTCCGAAGGAAACAATGGAAGGTATGGGTAATCCTGACATACTGTTTGTACCAGTAGGTGGCAATGGACTTCTGGATGCGAAGTCAGCTGCGAAGATTGCTTCAATGTTAGAACCAAAACTCATAATTCCTATGGACTACGACGCTGCGTCACTCAAAGCTTTCCTTAAAGAGATGGGAGAAGAAAAGGCAGAAACAATAGACAAGCTTACCTTGAAGAGGAAGGATCTAGATGGCAAAGAAGGAGAGGTGATAGTGCTTAAGGCAAGTTAAAAATATAAAGTATGAAAAAGATAATTCATCATTTACGTAAACAACCAGATGAGGTAAAGAGGCATTTCTTACATATGTTTGTTTTAGGTTGTGGTGTTATACTGATATTACTGTGGATTTATTCGCTCGGTAGCACGATTACTAATCCCGGTTTTCAGGAGGATGTGGTAAATGATTTCCAGCAGTTTGTTCCATTAGAAGACAATAGAGAGATTCCAGAGATATGGTAAAAAAATCAAAAAATTCAAATGAAGAAATGGAGGGGTCAAACTTGGGAGATAAAATCTTACCGATAGATGTGGTGGCCGAGATGAAGGAATCTTATCTAGCCTACGCTATGTCCGTCATCACTTCTCGTGCACTTCCTGATGTACGTGATGGCTTAAAGCCAGTACAACGTCGCATTATTTACGCGATGTCGGAACTCGGTTTGAAATCAGTTTCCAAATTTAAAAAATCGGCGCGCACCGTCGGTGACGTACTCGGTAAATTTC
>CAYXDY010000029.1:6276-7347 GCA_964463905.1 uncultured Candidatus Saccharibacteria bacterium | reverse complement strand
ATAGGCCAGAAGAATTAGCAGAGAAACTGTATAGCTCAATAACAAATACTCCATCATCTCGTAATGTTGTATCTAATGTGGGTATATTAATAGTGTCTCGTGTGATTTTTATTTCACGTGGTTCAGGCTCTCCGTCACGAAAGATAGTTAATGCTACTACAGTGCCCCTCTCACCACGGATTAGTTTGATGGCTTTGTCTATAGTTATTTCGTTAGTTGTGGTCTCATCAATTTTAAGAATTTTATCTCCAGATTTTATGCCAGCTCTGTATGCTGGAGTGTCTTTGAGTGGAGAGATGACAGTAAGCACACTTTCTTTAAGACCAACTTCCATTCCCACTCCAGAGAAGTTACCAGCTATTTCGTCCTCAAACATTTTCGCTTCTTCTGGCTGGAAGAATACACTATATGGATCGTTTAATGATCCAATAAGACCTGAAATAGCCCCATAAAGCTTATCTTTGTCTGTAAGTGTCTTTGCGTCAGGAGATTTTTCATTGATAGTATTCCAAGCTTTCCAAAATGGGGCGAAGTCCGTTTCTCCCACAAGTACTCCGTCTTTGTTAATAAGACCTTCTACCTTATCTATCTCTGCTTGACTGCTGGAGCCAAACATAAATCCCACAACAAAAATTCCTACTGTAAGTAAGATAAAACCAAGAGTGTTTTTTGATTTCCAATATTCGTGCATATTTAGTAAAATTAATTCTCAGTAAAATCGCTATTTTCTAGGAAATTATCGAACACGAGCTCCTCCTTTTTTTCCATTTTAGATTCTTTATAGAAAAGGTAGCTGAAATACATAAGACTTATGCCGGAAAATGAAAATATTATTTCTTTCCAAGATGCAGGTAGTCCTAGATAAGGCAATATAGCTATAAACACACCCAAAATCAAAAGTATCTTTGCTTTACTCATAGGGATAGTATATCAATAAATAACCCCAAGATGCAAGAAGATATCCCCTTATTTATTCGAAGTATTCTGGTGTATAGATGGACATATAATCAAGTAATTGACGCATCACTCCAGATGCATTCAAGCCTCCTGCTTCAGGCCCAGATTCCATCA
>CAYXDY010000029.1:0-6260 GCA_964463905.1 uncultured Candidatus Saccharibacteria bacterium | reverse complement strand
TCGTTGCTCCTATTTCAGCAGTACCTGTTTTGGCGGCTATTTCTACATATGGCACATTGAGCGATACTGCGGTGCCGTATGTAACTGCTTCGCGCATGCCTTGCAATATAACTTCAAGCTGGTCAGGTTTTAGTTTAAGTATGGAAAACTTTTCTTCCATTTCCTTATCTCCAAGAAGAAAATGTGGAGTTACCAATTTACCACCATTACCTAGAGCAGCAGTCGCTCGGAGCATCTGGATAGGTGTAACTTGAAATCCGTATTGACCAATAGAAGTGTGGTAAGTGTTTCCTAGTCGCCACGGATCGCCATTGAAGGTCTTTAGTTTCCATTCCGGGTTGGGTATTGTGCCTCCGCCTTCTGTAGGAAGGTCTACCCCCACCCTTTCGCCTATACCGAACATCCTTGCGTATTCCTCTAATTTGACAATGCCGAGACCTCTTTGACCTTCGTATCCACCACCGATGCTATAGAAATACACGTCGCTGGAAACAGCAATAGCTTCTTGCATGTTGGTCCAACCGTGAGCTTTCCAATCACGGAAGATGGTCTTTTGGTCTGGGAAATAAGGATTGGGAATTGATATAGAACCAGTAGAAAGAATTTTTTTATTTCGGTCAATAACACCTTCCGCAAGTGCACCTAAAGCAAAGAATGGTTTAACTATGGAACCCGGAGAATATAGACCAGACACGTTTCGGTTTAAGAAAACCTTCTTGGTGTCCCTAAGATAGGAATTAATTGTACTTACATCTTTACCGAATGAAAGTATTTCACTATTGTATTCTGGGTAACTCGTTGAGATTAGTATTTCTCCAGTATCTATATCCATCATCATGCCTGCCCCACCAGTGAATCCACCTTGCTCTGCTGTACTCTTGATAGCATTAAAAAGTTTTTCTTGAATTCGAGCATCAATGGTAGTCATTAGGTCTGCGCCTCGTTTTGGAGTATTGATGATGTTTTCACCATGAACTTCACCCTTGACGTCTGTCTCTACTATTTTGTATCCATTTTGACCTTTTATTCTGTCGTTGTATTGCTTTTCTAAGCCGTCTTTACCTATAAAGTCAGTTTGCCAATATTTATTTGATTTATCTTTGGCTGGATAACTTACATAACCCAGCACATGAGAGAACCCATTTTTTAAATATGCTCTTACATCCATTGTTTCACCTGCTTCTGTCTCCACTATTTTGTTCCATGCAAGCTCCTTACCGTTACGGTCATAAATTATTCCACGGTCAGCAAATATTAGGACCTTGTCCAGGGTGTTATTCTGACTTCTTTGGTAGTAAGCCTCACCCTTGCTTATTTGAAGATGTCCTAAGCGAACACTAAAAACCAAAGCAAAGATTACAAAAAAAACTCCGAGGAAAAATACTGTTTGTTTTGGAATTGGTTTTTCTATACGACCTTCGAATTGTTGCCGGTCAAACTTTTGCAAATTTTGAGAATCAAGAAAAATCTCGTCTGGCTCAACCATAAAGTTACCATTTCTCAGTTTATTTTTTTTATTGAATCTTGTTATCATATTATTTACTATAAAACTTCAGTTTCTTTTTTAGGATTTCAATTCCCAATAGGACTGCAGCTCCAGTTATGGTGCTGGCCAAGTATGTTCCGAAGAGCTTATTCTCTCCTACCCCATACAACATGTCTGAAATGAAAAGCAATACCACAACTTCAGCATATATATGGAAATATAGAATAGCTCCTAGGGCTATTATAGCAGAGAGCCAAAAAGGCATGAAAAGTATAGATAAAAAGAGTACCACCGATGTAATAATTCTAGCTACCATATTGGCATTTTACACTAATTTCGCCGCTAAGCCTATATAGGTCTCGGGAGTAAAATTATGCAACTCTTTCTTTACTTTAGGAGACACGTCTAGTTTTTCAACGAAGTTTTTAAAATCATCGATAGTAACTATCTTTCCTCGAGTAAGCTCTTTGAGTTTTTCATAGGGTATAGGATAATTTTGACGTCGAAGGACAGTCTGGATGGCCTCCGCTATTACCTCTGTGTGCTCCATTAGGGCCTCTCTAATCTTATTTTTAGTAACCTCTATTTTGCTTAGGCCTTTAAGTAGTGAAGTATATGCCAAGAAAGAATGCCCGAAGGCTGTCCCAAAGGCTCGCTCTACTGTGGAGTCTGACAAGTCTCTCTGGAGTCTGGATATTGGTAGTTTGCGTGCAAAGAATTCAAAGAGCGCATTGGCGAGTCCTAGGTTACCTTCACTGTTTTCGAAGTCTATAGGATTGACCTTGTGAGGCATAGTAGAAGAGCCTGTTTCATTCTTATTTATTTTTTGTTTTATCCAGCCATCAGATATATATCTCCACATATCTTGGTTGAAATCGAGAAGAATAGCATTGATTCTTCTTAAAGCATCAAATACTTCCACGTAACTATCGTGGCATTCTATTTGAGTTGTGATTAGGTTTGCCTCAAGCTTTTTGTTTAAAATAGGGATAAATTTCTTACTGAATTTTATCCAATCTACATCAGGATATGCGGCCATGTGAGCGTTGTAGTTGCCAGTAGCACCATTTAGCTTGGCTTCGATTTTTAATTTTTTGAGAGTTACTAATTGCTTTTCAATTCTGGAGCTGAATACTCGCATCTCTTTACCGAAGGTTGTTGGCGAAGCGCTCTGCCCATGAGTACGAGCAAGCATCGGAAGTGATTTATGGGCTTTAGCTAATACATTTATTTCTTTTACTACTTTTTCAATCTCTGGAATCATTACTTGTTCTAAGCTCTCAGAGAGTAAAAGCGCGTAGGCAATGTTGTTAGTATCTTCAGAAGTAAGGGCAAAGTGGACCCACTCGATGCTGTCTTTTAGACTTGTTTTCTTAAGCTTTTCTTTGATGAAATACTCAACTGCCTTCACATCATGGTTGGTAGTCCTTTCTAGACCCTTAATCTCCTGAAAATCCTTATCGGATAAATTATATAAATTACGAATTTGATTAATTTCAGAAGGAGTGAATTTGCGTAAGCCCACCTTGCTCTCTTTGGATAAGGCAATTAAGTATTCCCCTTCCATCCGTACTCGGTAGCTCATTAGAGCTTCTTCAGAGAAATATGGCGCAAGTGCTCGAGTCTTATCAAAATATCTTCCATCTAGTGGATTAATTGCGTTTTGAATCATAATCATTTGGTTAAATTTTTAGTAATACGCTCTAGGGTGGTCTGAGAGAAATCGTGATTAAAGGGTGTTCCTGTAATCTGTTCGTAAATCTGGATATATCTTCGGGAGAGCTCTGCTACCATTTCCGCAGGAGCCTTAGGAAGGATTTCATCTTTGTATGGGTCGCAGTTCTCCTTGAACCAGAGTCTGAGAAATTCTTTGTCAAAGTTCTCGGGTTCAAGCCCCTTATCTATTCTCTCTTGATACGAGTCGGCTTGCCAGTAGCGAGATGAATCAGGGGTATGAATCTCATCAATGAGCGTCAATTTACCTTCGCTGTCAGTGCCAAATTCATACTTTGTATCAACCAATATCAATCCTTGAGCCGAGGCTATTTCTTGCCCTTTAGTAAATAGTGCTTTGGCTACTTGCTCTACTTCTGCTGTGAGCTTGGCAGGCATTAACCCTTCAGATACAATTTCGGCTGGAGTTATCGGTCTATCGTGAGCATCACTCTTGGTAGTAGGAGTAAATACCGGCTCAGCTAACTTTTGATTTTTCTTCATACCGTTTGGTAGGGTGAAGTTCCCGAAGTCCCTTTGTCCCTCATTATAAATAGTCCAAAGTGAGGTGGAGGTGGAACCAGTAATGTATCCACGAACTACACACTCAATTGGAAGAGTTTGGCATTTCTTGGCGACGACTACATTGGGATCCGGAGTACTTATTACATGATTCTGTATTATGTCCTTAGTCTTATCGAACCAAAAAAGTGAAATCTGATTCAGGACTTCACCTTTAAAAGGTACAGAAGCGATGTTGCGGTCAAAGGATGAATGCCTATCGGTAGAAATTAGAGTAATATGCTCGGGTGCAACATAAATATCTCGCACTTTACCCACTTTCTTTTCTCCCAAATTGGTGAAGTTGGTCTCAACCAGTACATCATCTATATGCTTATTTATTTCTTCTGTTGTCATATTATTTTAATACCACCACACCTTGTCCTTTTGTAATTTTACCTATCCAGTATTTTTTATTATTTTTTAAAACCTTCTCAACTTTCAGCTTGTCTTTCTCCGGCACAACTATTACAAGACCTATACTCATATTGAATACTTTATACATTTCATCCTCACTCACCTTCCCTATTTGCTCCATATACGGGAATATTGGAAGCATTGGCCAAGTACCCTTCTGTATCTCTGCGTTTAGGTTTTTAGGTAGGACTCTGGGAATATTCTCTAAGAATCCTCCGCCAGTAATGTGGGCTATGCCTCTCACATCGATTCCGTTATCAATTAATTTAAATACTTCGCTACAATAATTCTTGTGCACCTTTAATAAGGCCTGTCCCACAGTTTCTTTTAAAACCGGAATTTTTGTAGTTACATTATGTTTGGCAACCTTAAAAAGAAGATGTCTAGCTAGGGAGTATCCATTTGTATGTAATCCCGAGGATGGAAATCCCAGAATTAAATCACCTTCTTTAATTTTTGCTCCTGTAATTATTTTACTTTTATCTACTATGCCTGTTATTGCACCCGCTATGTCATGCTCACCATCATGATATATTCCCGGCATCTCTGCTGTCTCGCCTCCTATTAGAGCTACCCCAGCTTCACGGCAAGCCTTAGACATACCTCCAACCATTTCTGCCATGACTTTTGGATCTAGCTTAGCATGTGCTACATAATCCACAAATGTTATAGACCGAGCACCCATAGCTAAAAGATCGTTGCAACAATGATTTACTATATCTTCTCCGACAGTGTCATATTTATTCATCATTCTAGCCACCGAGAGCTTGGTGCCTACGCCGTCTATGCTCTGGACCAATACTGGATTCTTGTATTTCTTAACTATATCTGTAAGCTCAAAGAGCCCACCGAAGCTCCCTATTCCTGTCAACACATTTCTTGTGTGGGTACTAGCGACAGACTTTTTTATCTTCTCTACTGCCTCGTTGCCCTTTTTTATGTTAACTCCTGATTTTGCGTAGAGGTTGCTCATACTATTGTTCCAAATATTCTTTATAACCTTTCTTAATAAGATTCTCCGCTTTAAATTTGACTTCTGTGCTCATCTTGGCTTTATAGCTAGCCATTTTTTCCTGAAGTTCGTTATTCTCTATTCCTAGCATCTGCACAGCTAGAAGTCCGGCATTCTTAGCGCCATTTACAGCGACAGTGGCAACCGGAACTCCTGGGGGCATCTGCGCGATAGAGAGAAGAGAATCAAGCCCATCCATAGATTTAGACTTCACAGGCACTCCTATTACAGGAAGCACAGTCATACTAGCGGTCATTCCCGGAAGATGCGCTGCGCCGCCAGCTCCAGCTATTATTATTTTCAGCCCTCGCTCTAACGCAGAATTAGAATATTCTACGAGTGTGTCAGGAGTTCTGTGGGCGGAGACAACGGTTATTTCATAAGCTACACCAAATTCTTCCAGAATTTTGGCAGCATCTTGCATTACTGGTAAGTCGGAATCTGAACCCATTATTATTCCTACAAGTATTTTATTCATACTATATTTTTAAATTGTTTCTAATATTTATAGCTCTCTCCTCTATGTCTTCTAATCTGTCTCCTAGTACTGTAATATGACCCATTTTGCGTTCGTTTCTTGTTTCCATCTTACCATATACATGAATATATGCATCTTCACCTGTTTGCTCACTTGAGCCTTTGATTAAGGCTTCGCCGTCTCTTTCTCCTAGGATGTTTAGCATTATAGCGTGCTTTGCAGTAGCTTGTGGTTCGATGAGAGGCATGTGAGTTACGGCTCTGATGTGAGCCTCAAACTGCGACATTGAGAATGCTTCAATTGTATGATGCCCAGAGTTGTGAACTCGAGGAGCTATCTCATTTACTGCAATGTTTCCATCTTTGTCTAAGAACATTTCGATAGCAAACACCCCTACATCTTCCAGCGAAGACAGGACTTGTTTGGCTAGACTCTTTGCCTTGTACTTAATTTCTTCACTGACTTGCGCTGGAGACTTTACTAAGTGACAAATATTGTTTTTATGAATTGTCTCCACTACAGGATATATCACCATAAAGTCATCATGACCTCGGGCTGATATTACTGCGAGCTCCTTTATGAATGGAAAAAAT
>CAYXDY010000028.1:4212-7506 GCA_964463905.1 uncultured Candidatus Saccharibacteria bacterium | reverse complement strand
GTACTGTGCCTTCAAATGCCTGAAGACGTGATTTACCCATTTCGTCTAGAATTTTAGACCAGACACGCACTGTGTCACCAGACTGAAAGTCGAGCTTCTTTCGCTCTTCAATATCTATTGGGCTAAATTTTATTTTTCCTGTAAGTTTACCTGTTGCCATATGTAAAGAAACACTAACATAAAAGAGTTTTTTAGGCAAATTCAGCCTGGTAGCACTTCACACAATAGACGATTTCTGGTCGGTTAGGGGCATAAGGGGTGTAGATAGGTGCATTACACTTAGCACACTCTCTGTGATGAAGACCCGGCTTATTCATTTGGGCAAATCTTCTATTCTCACGACACTTCGGACACTCATGAGGAGCAGGCAAACCCATTTTGCGGAGTAAATCCAGCTCCCCTTTCACAACTTTATACCCACGAGTACAGCTCATACATTCTATGACCTCATCTAGGATAGACTCGGTCGTGGTTGCGATAGTGTCAGGGATTACAGAAGCATCGATGGTTACTTTGTGAACCACAGGTTCTTCATCGTTCCAAGAATATCCTTCGCTCAGTGCTTGCTCTTTGGTTTTTGGGAAGAACTTATTTGCATTGGAATTATTATAAGCAAACTTTCCGAACGCAATATGGAAAAATTCTCCGTATGGGTATGTACGTCCGAGTTCATCTACATAAGGACGCTTTTTCATGTCTTCAATTATTTCTGCCTTTAGCTTTTCGTACTCTTCCTTAGAATATTCTTTATTTAAAATGCAATATTGTTTTCGTTTTAGATTAACACATCCAAAATTATTTTTTGCACCAATAGCCCAGTGACAATATTCAGTATTTATGACATCAGAGAAGCAGTGTGAGGCAAACTTACTATTGTGTACGCCATTGCCCGACTGGACACATTCATATAAGAGTTCAGCTCCATTACCCCAACCGCTGTAATCATAGCAGTCTTTGGTGGAAGCCACGGTAATGAGTTGAGTGTACTTACTGTTTTCTACATAGCTTGAGATATATGCCTCCTTGGAATTTTTGGATTCGTACACATATTCACCCGTTACATTTAAATTTAGAGAGTTCCCATGATACTCCTTGTATGGTTTTGTTAACCAAAAAGCTTTGGATTTTTTATCCCATTCTTGTAGTGCGCTCCAAGAATCTAACCTCATTTCCTTTAATTTTTCAAAATATTCCTCTTTTGAATATTGAAGATTGAAGATTTGATAGCTTGCGCCACGTAAATTAACGCAACCAAAACAGTTAGTACAGGAGTTACAGCTACGTGAAAACCAAACATCCACACACTCACCTACCCCATCAGAAAAGAAAGTGCGGTAACTTCCATTAACACCGATTGATTCATAACATAACTCGGAATTCCACCCCCTTAGGCAATCTGCGCTAAACTTTAATCCGTTCAAAATTGAGGAGTAGTAAGCGGATTCACAATAATCTGCCCAGGCTGACATGTAACAATCTTTAGAAAAAGCTATGCCGTTATTGTAATCACAATTTTTTAGTGTTAAATATTCAGTTTCAAGTGCAGCGTACGGAGTCTTTTCAGACAACTCTTTAACTTGGTCTAAAAATGGCCGCGTGCGGTCATATTCCATCCCGTACTCAGTACCGTCCCAAGAATCTCCCCACCAACAAGGCTGACAATAGGTAGTAATTTGTTGAGATGTTGGAAACATTGAGAGCATTCTTTTGTCACATTTAGCGCAATTACGCCAAAAGAGTGACCAGCTATTAGTACAGGATATTCTCCTTACTGCTCTACATCCCGGACACCAAGTTGGTGGTGGGACTTTTATTTTTTCATAATAGTTAAAATCTTCAGATTCGATGGTGAATTCTTTCTTGCAGTTCTGGCAACCTTTGATTTCAGCTTCCATGGTTTTATTTTAGCACTTTTTTGAACTCTGGGGGCAAGGGCGACTCTATCTTCACGGTCTTGCCTTTAAGGTCTTTAAATTCTATAGAAAGAGCGTGGAGAGCCATACGCTTGATACCCTTAGGGCACGGTGCGTCGGGATTGTAGAGACTGTCACAGGCCACCGGGTGGTCTACTGACTTCATATGCACCCGTATCTGATGAGTCCGGCCAGTCTTAGGAAAGACTTCTAAGTAAGTGAACTTGGTCGGAAGCTCTAATCGTTTTAGAACTTTGTATTGGGTCACGGCATCTCTCATCTCCCCTCTTGCTCCACGAGATGCTGAGTACTTACGGAAGTCACTTGGGCTTCGGCCAATCTTTTTGTTTATCACCCCCCGCTCGTCCTTAAACCATCCGGAGACGATGACGTGATATGTTTTCTTCACTTCTCTGTTTTGAAATTGATTTTTAAGAAATTCATGAGCTTTCTGATTCTTAGCTAAGAGCATCACTCCTGATGTGTCTCTGTCGAGTCTATGCACCACACCAGGGCGTTTGATTTCTATTTGCTTGCCCTTAGACTCAACTAACATCGGCTCGCCAACGTTTTTCATCCTAGGATAATTCTTTAAGACCCAGTCAGTCACCGTCTTCTCCTTAGTACGCCCGTCTGGATGCACAGAAATACCTGAAGGCTTATCTATAGCCAGAATGTTAGCGTCTTCGTAGAGTATTTTTATTTTCATTGGTGCCTTCGGTAGGAATCGAACCTACATCAAAGCCTTAGAAGAGCTCTGTTCTATCCATTGAACTACGAAGGCATATGGAGAGCTGTGCGCGGTGTAGGACTCGAACCTACGACCTTCCCGGTGTAAACGGGTTGCTCTACCAACTGAGCTAACCGCGCATAATATATCAGACTAACCTATCTAAATTAACATGTTTAGAGTGACGGGTCAACGATTGGAGCTGGATTGTCTAAAATATCTTGAGATCTAGTTTCTCTTAATTCGAAATGCCCTAACGCATTATCCAGCCTGTCTTTCTTAATCCTCTCTGAGGTTTTACCAGTATTTACATCCAATAAGTTAAACTCTTTGTTAACTTGACCAAAAAGATAGAAACCGAAAACGGCTCCAAGTATAGCCACAACCACAGAACAAAGAATTATTATTTGCCAATAAAGATCGGGGTTAATGTGAACCTTGGCCTTATGAAGTTTGCTATTTGGTTTTGAAAATTTAATTTGCATATTTTATTCTATGAAAGTTAGAAGCTTAAAGACAAGACGAACTTGCCATTCAGAAGAAGACTTATTAGAAGCACCACTTATGTTAGAACGGCTCAAGTCTACTGAATGAAATTCTATCTCATAAGGAGAATTCTCTAATAATTTTATAAATTTCATCAATATCAAT
>CAYXDY010000028.1:0-4202 GCA_964463905.1 uncultured Candidatus Saccharibacteria bacterium | reverse complement strand
TTATAGAGTGACTCGAAGCTACCTTCAGAATTCATTTCAACAACAAGGACGCCACTGTCTTCTTCTGTATTTACAGAAGTAATCTCAGGCACCGAGGATACAGATCTTGCCAGGGACTCAACAGTGTTTAAAAAAGGCACCACATTCCCACTGAAAGCAAAGTGTGTATCTAGGGCTTGTCTTTCTGAGGTAAACATACTTATAGAATTCTCTAGTGACTTAAGCTCTGCGCGTCGTCCTGCTTCTTCTGCCCAGGCAGATATAGCTTCGCTCGCAATACGATTGTTTTCTTTTGTTTGTATATACACAAAAAGGAATGTGAAGGATGCCATAATAAGCATCAGTACTGCTAAAAAGAAATGAATTTTGTGGAAACTATTTTTCATATTAATTAGGCTTTAAATTAATTGAGAACTCTATATTGGAACCCCGCACGAAGTTGGATATTGGCAAATCAACCTCTTTAAAGGCTGAACTATCTTCCAGTGCTCTTCTAAAAAGAAGCAGGCGCTCTCTGGAGGGAGCCATGCCACGGATTATTATTTCTGCACCAGAATCGATCTGTGTGTTGTATGATATTTGATAAATTTTAATATCTCTAAGCTTACGAAGAATTATTGCATTTATGACGTTCTCGGAAACAAAAAAATTATTTAATCGTGCATTCTCCACGACTGAGAGTTTATGGTTGAGGTCTGCTATGACTCTCTCTGTGGCCTGATCAATAGTTGGCACTTCTTCTTTTGTAAGTTCTTCCAGTTTGTCTACAGTTAAATTCTTCTTAACAGTAGACAAGAAGTACGCTGGACTGATGGCAACCACAGAGGTAAACACCGCAAAAGAAAGCCCTAATATAAAAACAACAATTGCGCGATAATAGAAGCCCCGCAACATTCTCTTCTTTTCTTCGTTTGGAATTAAATTAATCATATTCAAAATTTGACAATGCTAAACCTATCGCAGAAGCAAAAGAGAGTGCTCTTTTGAAACTAATACCTGGAACTTCTTTTTGTGTGTTGCGTATATTTACCCACACATCAGCCATACTCACTTCATTCTTCATGCTTACAGAAAAGTAATCAGGTAGACCAATAAGATTAGAATCGCCCCCGCAGAGGATAATACTTTTAATTGGTGGATTATTGTTACCCTCTTCATCTTTATGAGTATGCCAATACAAGAAGTGCTTAACTATCTCATCACGAAGAATAGAAACACTATTGAGAAGCACTGCGAATATCTCTTTATTCTCGTGATTACGAGCAAGGCCATATTTCTTCTTCATTTCTTCTGCTTCCTCATATGACACATTGAAGCTTTTCTTAATCATATTGGTAAGCATTACTCCACCTACTTCTAGGGTAGAAGTAAACATCACCATTCCGTGAGAGACTATAAATATACCAGTCCGCATCTGCCCGAAATCAACTATCATATATGTATCCATGTCACCTTTTTTTATCACAGCCCTAGCAATCGCTTCAGCCTCTAGCTCAAAAGCATTAACATAAATCCCAGCATTAGCAAATACGGCCAGATAACTCTCTACCACATTCTTCTGTATGGCGGCCACCTGGAGATAGAAGCTCTTGGAATCTTCCTTAACTATATCGTAATCAAAAATTGCATCTTGGGCTGGAATAGGAATGTGTTCTTCTAACGCAAGCTCTATGCCTTCTCTTATCTTAACCAATCCAAGCTTGTCGAGCTTGAGAGAGAAAAGGTATACCTGCTCTTCAGGCAGAGAGACTCTCACAGAATGAACACCATCTTCTGCTCGAAGCGATATCAGTATCTCTTCTAAACGCTTAGGGTTTATTATTTTACCAGCCTCAATAACACCTGCGGGAATACTGCGTTCTCCATGTCTGCCTGTACGAAGACCCTCGTTCCCTGGTAGGAGTTCCATAAATTTTAAAGATTCATCTGAAATATCAAGCCCAAAAGAAGGCATAGATAAAAAAACCGGAGTGGGGAAAAATTTACTAAATGCATTCTTCAACATTGCATTTATTATACCCTGTAGTAGATTTTTCGGATAGTCTCTGGCTGTGCATTAGCACATCCAAAAAAATTCACTACCGGTTATACGACAATTTTACTTAGCGAAGGTGCCTACTGGCATACTATCGTTCGGCTCAAGCAGAGAAAAGTTGCCCGCGTCATCAGAAACTGCAAATATCATCCCCTCACTTTCTAGCCCCCGAATAACTCTGGTCTCTAAATTAGCTACGAACATACATTTCTTACCAACAAGAACTAGCGGGTCTGGGAAATATGTAGAAATACCCGAAACAATTTGTCTTGGCTTCTCTTCGCCCATATCTACCATAAGCCTAAGCAGCTTATCCGTCTCTGGCACCTTCTCGGCCGAGAGTATCTTGCCGACTCGTATTTCTATTTTCTTAAATTCATCGAATGTTATCATATATTAGGATTTAGCTTGATTATGTTTATCTAAAAACCTTTGAAGGATAAGTGCAGCCGCAGAAGCGTCTGCTCGCCCTCCATCCTCTTTACTCATCTTACTATGAGAGTTATTGGCATTCAAACTCTCTTTGGTGACTATCCCCTTCCTTGCTTCGATTGAAGTCAGAAATTCTTTTTCTTTGTGAACTACGACATTAAACTTTTGTGCAAACTCTTTAGAAAAAGCTTCTGCCTTAATAGCAACAGGATTCAGCTCACCAGAAAAGTCTACAGACTCACCAATTACCGCCTCAGAAATATTTTCGTCTTTAAAAATTTTACCAATGCTGCTAAAGACCGAACTGTCGTTTGCTAATATTGATTTAGGAAAGGCTAAAACACCGTCCTCGTCTGAGACAGCGAGGCCTATTCTCTTCGTCCCATAATCAATCCCTAGAAATTTCATGCGGAGGCGGTGAGATTCGAACTCACGGACCCCGTAAAGAGTCTCCTGTTTTCAAGACAGGTGCCTTCAACCACTCAGCCACACCTCCCCGCAATACAAACAACGACACAATGATGTTAGCAAAAAAACAGATAAAAAACAATTGCACCTTTTTCTTTTGATTTTACAAAATATACAGAGTATAATTAAATTATGAACCAGCCACTAGAAACAATATCTTGGTCTGCCCTAGAATACGAACACAAGGAACGAAGCAAGGATTGGTTCTGGGCTCTTGGGGTTATTGTTTTTGCTACTTCGGCTACTTCTATTATCTATGGGAATTACTTTTTTGCCCTACTTATTGTCTTGAGCGGTGTTCTCTTAGGCTACTTCGCCAACAAGCATCCAGACATGGTGGACTTCGAATTAAGTGACAAGAGTCTCAAGATAAGGGATGAGATTTACCCTTTTGAAAACATCAAATCCTTCTGGATAAACAGAGAAGCCCCGACTCTCTATATCCGCTCTGAGAGAGTCTTCGTGCCTATTATCTCTATCCCTCTTCAAGATGAAATAATAGAAATTGTGCATGACAGATTTATGGTCAAAGAAGTCGCAGAGGAAGAAATGAAAGACCATCCATCTGAGAAGATAATGGAGACTTTAGGATTTTAGTGGACATTTGGCCAGAAACTGCTAATCTCTTTATATAATTTAATATTGCCCTCATAGTTTAATGGATAGAATGCGAGCTTGCGGAGTTTGCGATCCAGGTTCGATTCCTGGTGAGGGCACATAACTAAAAAAACTCACACTGCTGTGGGTTTTTTAGTTATGTGCCGACCGCAGCGATATTTTGCTAGTAGGCAAAATCGCGAGGGGCGGGCTGCGAAAATTTCGAGCGACGGCGAGGAATTATTTGTAGCCACAAATTTAAGCTTATTTAGTCTATTTTTAACATTGACTTTTATTCTCAATATGTTATAATTACTGAGTAAGTTCAGCAGGTGCTGGGCGACCAGTACAGTGCTCTACAACAAAATACTCTCTATCTACGCGACCTCACTTTTTCGTTTCCAAGGAGAATCTCATGCAGACTGTACTTCGTGCAATACTGACCCTCGTCGTCCTCAGCGTTGTCTCGCCCGCATTTGCGAGCGACAACACCAAGGTCGTCGACTTCGCCGCGAGCCTCAAGTCGCACTTCGCGACCCAGATCTCGCGGGGATTGCCTATCTGTGTCCTCGGCGGGCCCACCGCGATGGACAAGAACCGAAAGCTCGCCGACGGCGAATACTGGGTGGTAACGGACCGGCCCATCGTCGTCAACCTGCGCTTCAGACCG
>CAYXDY010000027.1:5526-7730 GCA_964463905.1 uncultured Candidatus Saccharibacteria bacterium | reverse complement strand
CTTCAGATAAAGCAAGAGAATTAATTACTCCTATATAAATAGAATTCGAACCCTCAGGAGTGGCCCCGGTATTTGGTTGTGGAAATCTTTCATTCATATTATTGCCTTCCTGAGTGCCTCTTCTAGCTCCCTAGGCTCATCGGTGCCTATGCGATATATCTTGCCGTTCTTCATGGTGAGCTCGACGACGTCGAAGCCGGAGACGTTGTAGATCCACATTCTTGGCCAGAACCACATCCGTATCCCCCAGCCATTGTACCAATTGTGTTTTACTGCTGTCGCAGAAGCTATTTCGTTAAGTAGAAATTTTTTCCTAAAAATACTCAAGAAGCTCCAGCCGAACTTTATTCGTAAATATTTTTCATCTATTGCAACAGTAAGGGATGAAAAGGATGTAAGTATGAGCAGAATCAATACCATTATGGAGGTGATGAGAAGGTTGGAACCAGAGTCCACTGATGCAGGCTCAGCCCGAGCCATCATATTAATCCATACGAAAAGCCCCAGCACGAGCAGAGTGACAACAATCATAAGGTAGCCGACTTGAGTATGCTTGTAAGAAGTCATACCCTAATTCTACCATTTCTCTCCCTTCATACAAGCTCTACTCTAAGCTACTTTAGTGTACTAAAGTAGCTAAAAACACACTAATAAAGACTATTCTTGTTAGTATGTTTAACCCATTTCAGGTTTTCCACAGATACTTGATTTTTCGCCAGCGAATGTGCTATAATAGATGCATAACGACGAAAAAGGTTCCGAACGGCTAACTACCTAAGGAGCCTTTTTCATTTCTATTTTTCTGCGCACATCCCTGCTGTCTAAGGCTGCGAAATACGGAGCCCCTAATTTGTTATAAAGTGAAGATGCCCTTCCCCTGTCAGGGAAAATTATCTTTTCTAATTTATCTTCAGCAAGGAGAAAATCTACTAATTGCTTGTAATCTCCATCCCCAGACACCAGCACGACTTTATTAAAGTCCTCCTTGTAATAAAGCTTTTTCATTACATATAAAATAAGATCTGAATCAACGTTACCTTTCTTCTTGCCTAGCATTAGTGAAGTATGCTCTCGGAATATTAAGATGAATCCTGCTCCTTGAATATTCTCATATAAGGACTGTTGAGATTCATCAAGGAAACCTAAGAAATAAAAAGCTTTTTCTACTTTATATTTCTTCTCCAGATAGACTCGAAAGCGCGCAAGGTCAATCTTCCATGGGTCTACACTCCTTTTGGCTGTAGCCATATAAAGATTCTGTCCATCTATAAAGCATAATTATTCTTGTTCTCCACTTATAAATTATACTCCTTCCTTAACAAAAGAAAACCTTTAAATCCTTAATTTTTCGTCAACACTCAATAACTTGCTTGGGTGTTTATGACCATTTATGATTCTAACCTTGTTGACAGGCACCTTGTAATGCCCGGCAACAATCTCGAGGACCCGGGCATTGGCCATATTGCGCTCGGCCTCCTCGCGCACCGACACCTCGAAATGGTCTTCCTTTATCTGCTTCGTCTCGTGTGGGTAACATAAAATTATTATACTATAAACAAAAACAAGTGAGCGCGGAATATCCGAGGCTCACTTGTATATGAACGATGCTTTTGAGGGCACCTTTCACATACAAGTGAGGTGCTCCTCGGGTCGTGGTTGACTACAACTGCGCCAAACGCGCCGCGTCGCCCCTCTTGTGGTAACGGCGAACTTCGACGCGCGTCACCGTTGGGCGTGGGTGGGTCTGGGCGAGGACTGCATCAATGCGGGCGCGGGCGCCCTGCAAGCAATAAGCCAGCTTGCCGCCCTGCATCACGGCGACGAGCTCCAGTCCTTCTCCTGCCGACACCGACTGCCCATCCTTGATGAGCTTATCAAGGATGGGGGTTTTCACGAGCTGCTTCGCCTGCACGTTCGAAATCGTGCGTCTTGTCATTGTTGCACCTCCGGTGCACTAGTACCACCACCATGGTAGTCATAGCCATAAGGCACCGAATGTTCAGGACCTTGTGGCTACGACCACCCAGCAATACAAAATAAAAGAGCGTATTAGAAATACGATACGCTGATTCTATTTTTTGTCAAACCAAATTACTTAAATGAATTAATGATTGGTGATGGTATTATTTCTGGAAAAAGCTCTTCGGCTCTCTTGTTGGTAACTATCATTTCGTTCCTAAAGCTAGCTACCATATGCCGGCCGA
>CAYXDY010000027.1:0-5516 GCA_964463905.1 uncultured Candidatus Saccharibacteria bacterium | reverse complement strand
ACCACCCAGCGAGCCATTCGGGTAATAATGGAATCCTAATGAGTAGGCATTTCTTGTGGAGAAAATCAGCATACTTGGATAAAAATTTTTGATAACTCATTTTCTCTGGGCCTCCTATCTCCACAATTTCATGTTTGGAAATTGGCACATCTATTCCTGCTGTCAGATACAGAAGAGCATCACTTAATCCTATCGGCTGGGTAAGGGTTATGGACCATTTGGGTAATATCATTATTGGCAACTTTTTCACCAGATTCTTTACTATTTCAAATGAAATGCTACCGTGCCCAATAATCATGCTAGCGCGGAATTCTATCACTAGTGGTGCAAGCTCGCGCAATATGTCTCCAGTATTGTGCCTGCTTGCTAAATGCTCGGACAAAACCTCGGAGTCCTTGCCGAGCCCACTCATATAAATAACTCGCGATACAAGAGCGAGCTTGGAAGCCTGGCCGAAAGACCGGGCCGCTCTGGCCTCGGCATCATAAAATTTGGCCGACTTGCCACCCATCATATGCACTAGATAAAATGCCACATCCACACCAGTAAGTGAGTGGGCTACAGAATTAGTGTCAAAGACATCACTCTTTTCAACCCTGAGACGATTACCGAATTCGGCATATTGAGACATTGCTTCCGGATCGGGACAAAGAGCCAGAATATCGTAATTGGTATTGGAAAGTAAATATTTGGTGAGGTTGGATCCGACGAAACCACTGGCACCCATGATAGCTATTTTCATGATCTTATTATACAATTTTTATACCCAATCCCAACTATCTAGCTTTGTTTGTAATATATGGACTTATAAATAACTGTCGAAATATATGGTGTGGCAGGTGTATCCACCTGGGTTCTTTTGCAAGTAGTCTTGGTGGTAGTCCTCTGCTAAATAGAATGCACCGAGTGGCTCCAAGCTAGTAACTACAGGGTCCTTCCAGCGTTTAGAATTATTGACTATATTGATAAAATTTTGTGCTTCCCTTTTTTCTTCGTCGTTGCTATAAAAAATAGCCGATCTATACGAAGTGCCGATGTCATTGCCTTGTTTATTGAGCGTCGTAGGATTGTGGATTTGAAAGAAGAAATCCAACAACTTTTTGTAAGAAGTTTGATTCTCATCATACTCAATCTCTACTGCCTCTGCATGGCCCTTGTGGTTCTCGTAGGTGGGATTGATATTTTCCCCGCCAGTATAGCCAACTCGCGTCTTGATAACTCCAGGCTGTTTACGTATTAATTCCTCCAATCCCCAGAAGCATCCTCCGGCTAGCACTATTTTTTGTGACATATTATTTCCCTTCAATAAATTTTAATGAAATAGAATTTACGCAGTGGCGAATGTCTTTAGGAGTGAGATGCTCCCCTTTAAATACATGCCCCAAGTGCCCACCGCATTTAGCACAGGTTATCTCTGTCCTCATGCCATCAGCATCTGGCGTGCTCCTTACTGCGCCTGTGATCTCGTCGTCGAAGCTCGGCCAGCCGCAAGTGCTCTCAAATTTGTCTTTGGAATTATAAAGTGGTGCATTGCACTGCCGGCAGACATACACCCCGTGAGCAGTATTGTTAACATACTCACCCACAAAAGGCATTTCTGTGCCCTTGTCTACTATCACTCTTTTTTCTTCTTCGGTTAGTTGGTTTAGTTCCATTTTACTTGGATTTACTATTTCTTTGGAGCAAAGCGTTCTATTAGTGATTCTTCGAAATTGATAGTCGCACCGTAGCCGGAATCAAGTATGGCTGTCTCGAGCTTCTTGTCATAGCCTGTTAGGATAGCTATACCCACGACAACGATAAGCCCTCCAAAGATTTGCTTAACGCGATTGGCTGCACCCATATGACTCGTAATCTTATTTACCAAATGCCCGCCGAAGTAGGCAATGAGAAGGAGTGATATCGCAAGACCAAGGGTGAACCCTAAGAGATACACAAATCCAACCAAAAATCCTGCTGGGAGAATGGTGGCGATGATAAATAAATATGTCGGGGAGCAAGTGGTAAAGACTGGACCCAAAGCAAGCCCAATAAGAGCATCACCTGAATAATTTTTCTTTTGATATCCGGTACCGACAGCCTTGTTGCTCAATATACTTAGCTTTTGCACAAACGGAATTCGTGACCAAAGTGAAGGAAATATTATTGCCAGACCAACCAGTATTATGACCGTACCCGAAAACACATTCCAGAACGTCTGCGGAATATCAATCAGAAGCGTTGAAGCCTTCAGAAGAACTGTAAATAAAATAACAGACACGGAAAGCGAGCCTATCACTACCAGCGACCTTCTTGATATTCTTTTTCCTTCAGTCTCAGAAGAGCCGATAACAATAGGTAGTAGAGGCAAAATACATGGTGCAAGCACCGTAAGTATCCCCGCAAGTACTGCTATTAGAAAGAAGATCATATTATTGTATTTCTGAAAGGAGGTTTTCTAACTTCGAACCGCCAGTCCACTTCTTAATTAGATTTCCATCTTTGTCTACCTGAACCAAGGTGTGCTGAGTCGTGACACCATACTTCTTCTTGAGATCTGTCTCTGCATCATAATCAGTTTTAAGAATAGTGACTCCAGCCGGGATAGCTCCCACATTCTTCTCTATGTCACTGTTGAGTGCACGGCATGATGGACACCATGATGCGTGAAAGAAGAGCACCACATTTTCTGCCATAGCAATCTTGTCTGCACTGTACGCTACATATGAGCCCGCACTTACTGTGACGGCTTCTTGCGGGGCTACTTGTTCTTCTGTTTGAACTTCAATTACTGGTGCCTCATTTTGAACTTCTGCTTCTGGCACATTATTTACAACTTCCTTTTTCTCCATTTTATCGCCTGACAAGACGAAATATCCTACTCCCACAATAACAATTATTCCTATTATGATTCCTAGATTTTTATTCATATGATTTTACTTAATTAATAATTAAACTAAATTTATTACCCTCTCGCATTCTTAAGAGCATTGGCCCACCATGCTAATTGCTCTAGCATGCCTTGAGCTGGTTTGACATAGGCATCGAGAGCACCATCTTTAAGCGAGCCGTCTTCATTGGTCAAAAACCAAGGACTCATAATATGAACGCTATTCCTAATAGGAGCCATCTGTAGCTCAGTAGAGACTTGGCGTAATTGCTGAATCACTCGGGCGCCACCAGTCGAGCCATATCCTACAAAGCAAACGGGCTTGTTGTTCCACTCCTTGTAAAGATAATCAATGTTGTTCTTTAATGATGATGGGTAGCCGTGATTGTATTCAGGTGTGACGATGATAAATCCGTCGGCTTCAGCTATTTTCTTTGCCCAGCGATTGACCTCGGGTGTTTTGTACTCTCCTTCCACATATGCTGGGGATACTCCTTCGGCGAACATTGGTAATTGATAATCTCGAAGGTCTAAGAGCTCCGCATCCATGCCTTCTATCGCTTTAGCTTGTTCACTTATCCAGCTTGCTGGCTTGTCGCCAAATCTATTATCACGAATACTTGCTAAAATAATTTTTATTTTTAATGACATATTGTGTATATTAGCATTTTAATTCTCCGTTCACTAACGTATTTTGGTCTTATTTTATATGGCTCTTTTGGGATTAAATTACTCGTGCTCTCTTATTAGTGCTCTTTTTGTGATCATTTGAAATGGAGTGAGGAGCAACGCCCACGGTAAGACCGATAGAACTACTGGCAACAAGACATTGGCCTCAGGGAAAAACTTGTTGGCTATTTCTATCGCTAAAGTAAAATTTACGTAAGTCACACAAACAGATATGGTAATACGATCTTGTGCGCCTTTCCAGAAAACAAGAAAGTACCCCAGAATATGTAAGACGATAAATAGAACAAATAGAGCACTAAGGTGTACGAAGAGATCTCCTCCTGTATTTATTTTCCCCATAATAAAGTCAGACTGCTTGGCTACGATAGCGGCAATCAAAAAGCCCAACAAAACCATGGAAGGTGTCTTAAAATAAGAACTCATTTTCTCCACTACTTGCCGACCGAAAAATGTAACCACTTGAGCCAGTAAAAATGGGATATAAATAACCAATGAAAGGAGCTTGAACATTGCCCAGAAATCCACTTCTACCGTTTGCCCAGCGAGCAAGCTCACCATAAAGGGCACAGTGAGAGGAGCGAGAAGTGATGTCAGTATAGTTAAGACTAGAGCTAGACTCTGCCTTCCACCCACAAACTCAGACAAAAGCGGAGAAGTCATACCGGAAGGCATCACGGCAAGAAGCAAAAAAGCTAAGGCTAAAGGTGCATATAATTGCAAGGTCAGAAAATATACAATAGCCGGAGTAATTAAAAGGATGAATACGCAAACTAAAAATATGACTTTCCAATCTCTTATCTCTATTTTCAAATTAGAAATATCTATCTTAAGTGAACTTAAAAAGAATATTATACCCAGAAATATGGTGGTGTATCCTGCCAGTCTTTCGAATATCTGAGGCAGAAAAAGTCCGAGCAAAATTGCGCTCGTAGCCACAAATAAATACGAATGAAGTATTGAGGATATGATATGTCCAATCTTTTTATTCATTATTTTTTGTTTCCAAGGATTATTTCTCCTTTGCTCGTTTGGGCTTGCGAATATATAGAGCCTGTGAGGTCTTGTTTTCTGTATTAACTAAGTCAAAAGATACACCTAACTGTATGCTGGCCTGATGGCGCCACTTCTCAAATTCTTTTTTGTCAAACTCATCCTCAATATATACCGGAGCTATACTCGCTAGGCCTCCTGGCCGGAGCTTGGCTACGATCATGCTGATGTATTCGAATGTCCTAGGTAGCTCCTCGGCCGTTAACGGGCTTGGTTTCATCTTGTCATTGCGAGAATATGCAAACTCGCCGAAGGTGTCTACGATGAGATCAAACTCTTCGAAATTGGAAAGCTCTCTTATGGAGCGCCACTTGAGATCGTCCTTATGAAGGCGTGAGGGGAAATCTTTCTTGGCGGCATCTGGGCGTGTCTCATTGAGCTTGAGCTCGGTTTTGAAAGCCTGCTTAGAGAGACCGGTCGAGAAGACTCTAACCTGGTCACCAAATTCTTCTCGTATCTGGTTGGTGAAAACGGTCATCCCCGCACCTACATCCAGAATATTAATCTTGCGCCCAGGGTTGTTGGCTATCAATCTAGGAATAACCTCTCTGATGAATGAAATACCGTGTTTATAATCTATGGATTCAGTACGCTGTTGGTTCTTACTATCCTTGCGTGTAGTATTGTATCCAAACACCGTGTTTCCATTAATGGCTACTGGGGGCCGCTCATTGGCATTGGCGTGCTCCTGCCAATTCTTGGCTTCAGCCTTAATTTGTGATTCCTTTAAAAATTTTGGTCCTTTTTCGGGCATGGAATTATTATACTATAAACATACGACGAATGAGAATATAAGCAAATACCCCAAACTAAAGCTTGGGGTATTTGCGAGAATTATATTATTAATTTATTCTGCAGCTCCACCGTCTAGGCCAGAACCTTCAGGTAGAGTGACGTTGATATCCAT
>CAYXDY010000026.1:6287-7831 GCA_964463905.1 uncultured Candidatus Saccharibacteria bacterium | reverse complement strand
TGTCGAAAGAATTAATAAATGAAGATACCATACTTAAGATTGCTTCACTCATCCAAAGAGAGGCTGCAGGCAAGCATGACATGCGACTTATTTCTGGGATAATATGGAATAGAATCTGGGATGGTATGAAGCTCCAAATAGATGCTACTCTTCAGTATGCCAAGGGCTCCGAGGAGGACGGTTGGTGGCAGCGGGTGCTCTCTGAGGACAAGAACATAGACTCGCTGTATAATACATATCTCCACAACGGTTTACCACCTGGTCCAATTGCTAATCCAGGTATTGACGCTATTAAGGCGGCTTATAATCCACTGAAGACTGATTGCATGTTCTATCTTCATGACAAGAATAGAAAAATATATTGCTCTAAGACCTATGAAGGACATAAACAGAATATTGAGAAATATTTAAGATAAAAATATGACCGAGATATACAGAGATACTAAAGATACGTGGGAAGCAATGCTAACTGCTTGCAGTGAAGCCAAGGTGTCTATAGACATAGAGCAATATATTTTTGCGGCAAATTCTATAGGTAATAAGTTTTTAGATATTTTTAAACAAAAAGCATCCGAAGGAGTCAAGATTAGGATGTTGCTCGACGCTGCAGGTAGTTATACTTTTTATAATTCCCCAATCCCAGATGTTCTGCGCGGCCTTGGTATTGAAGTTCGATTCTTTAATATGATCTCTCCATGGAGAATTCATAACTTTTTCTCTTGGTTTTTCAGGAACCACAAAAAGAGTCTTATCATTGATGGAGCAATTGGGTTTACAGGGGGAACCGGTGTGTCTGACCATATGGCAAATTGGAGAGATACAAATGGTAAAGTCGTAGGAGATCCCGCTCGTGAGATGACCGAGTCCTTTAATGAAATGTGGGGACTATCTCAAGAAAAAGATTTTGTCGCCAGATTTGAAATTTTTAGAAGGTCTAAGGAGAAAAATACCTTTATAACCAACGCTCCATATTTCAAAAAAAGATTTTTGTACCATGCTTTAATGAAGGCCTTTTCTAAAGCGACAAAAAGTATCCATATTACTACTCCGTATTTTATTCCAGACCGTAGGTTGATACGAATATTAAAGAATGCTGCACGAAGAGGTGTTGAGGTGATTGTAATTCTGCCTGAGATTATTGATGTTCCAGTGGTGGCTTCGGCCTCACATTCATCATTTGATGAGCTACTTAGGGAAGGTGTGAGGATATTTAAATACAGACCTTATATTCTACACGCTAAGACTGCCGTTGTAGATGAAGAGTGGGGGTCATACGGCAGCTTTAATTTAGATAGTTTAAGTTTCAGGTACAACTACGAGGCGAATATTATCACAACAGATCATCATTCTGTATCAGAGCTTGAGAAGCATTTTCAATCAGACCTAACTCATTCTAGAGAAATTACTTTTTTAGAATGGAGAAAGAGGAAGCTCATACGTAAAATGCAGGAATTTTTTGTAGCTCCTATTCGTGGATTTTTATAGTTTAATTGAGCTCGTGTCTTTCTACTAAGAGAGCTACCATTGCACCAAAGGCTATTATA
>CAYXDY010000026.1:0-6277 GCA_964463905.1 uncultured Candidatus Saccharibacteria bacterium | reverse complement strand
ATACATTATGTGAGTGTAAGGTATAGGGAGTGCGTCTAAGACACCAAGAGCGCATACAGTTAACCAAGATATCACTGAGACAGCTCCGCAGACAAATGCTAGTTTGCGTACAGTCCGCTCTTTCTTGGCTTTAAAGAAATTTTTATTAAGTAGATGAGGCCAAATATATTTGTTAAGAAAATAGCCATTAATTATCAATACAGCTAAGATGCTCATCTTGGCTAAAAATTTACTTGAATTCGAATACTTCTCTATGTCAGACAGGAAGATTGCTCCTCCAGAGAGAACTATGAGTATTAGACTATAGAATACAACTCCAGCCAAGATGGATAGGGTAGTGAGCTCAGTCTCATTTAATTTTTTATCCTTGGCGAAAAATGAAAATAATATATCTGATATTAAGGCCGCTCCCATTCCAAAGACAACAGCTATGACATGTATTACAGTTGAAGGTATTTTAATAATTTGGAAAAATTCTATCTCCATATACTCAGTCTATCAGAAATATGGATTGTTTTAAAGTTTTATGAGTGGAATAGTGTCTTCGAGTGGATTACTCTTTTGGAAATGAGGAATAATGACTTTTATTTTTTAAAATTATCCTTGGGCCTTGAGCCAAGCTATCATCTTCTCGAAGGTTGTTTTGCCAGCTTCACCGTCGGCGCTTACTCCTACTGCTTTTTGGAAGTTGATGAGTTGAGTTTTAGAAGTGTTGCCAAAATCGTTATCTACCTTATGAGATGTCTTGTGATAAAGATTTAGGAAGTTCTGTACTGTGCCCACTCTAGTGCCCCGAGAGCCTACTTTGATAAGCACATTGTCAGTTATGAGTTTCTCTAATTCCTTGATAAGAGTTTGGTGTTTGTATGTAGTAATTGTGGATGTTGTGGCTGGGGGAGTAATAACTGGAGCTGGAGTAGGTTCTTCTGCCACTACTACTTTATCTTTCTCGAATTCTTTTAAGGCCTTTTCTAGGACTACGAGCTCTCCGGATAGTCTTTTGTTTTCTTTTTCCAATTCTATTATTTTTTGTTTGTTGATATGCTCACTTCCAGACTGCATTGTGGTCACCCCCCAATATCCTAAGGCAATTACAATTGATAAGAGTATTATTGTGGAAAGGAATAATTTTAATTTTTCTAGCATACCTTATTCTAACTCATTTACTACAGGTCCTCAAGTATAGCTCATACACCCAAAATACATAGTATTAAAATCTTATTAAATATGCTATAATATATATTATCATTAACATTAGAAAAACATATGTCAATTCTTTTATGGATAGTGTTCGGAGCGTTGGTGGGGTGGATTGCGTCCCTTATTATGAAGACAGATAGAGAGCAGGGAGCCTTGCTTAATATCGTTGTTGGAATAGTAGGTGCCGTACTCGGAGGCTGGATTATGGATATATTAGGTGAGCCTGGAACAACTGGCTTCAACCTATACAGCTTCATAGTGGCACTCATTGGTGCAATGGCTCTCATAGCTATTGTTAAAGCTGTGCGCCGCTAAGGTTTAATGTAGACAAAACACAAAACCCCCTATGGGGGTTTTGTGTTTTGTGTTTAAAATGTCTCTTAAATTTCATCTTCATGATATACTAAATTACAATTTAAAATTTATGACATATATATTACTTGTGCTAGGTTTTGTTTTTCTTATTAAGGGTGCTGGATTTTTGGTGGATGGAGCTTCTTCTTTGGCTAAGAGATTTAATGTTTCTGATTTAGTTATTGGTCTTACCATTGTGGCATTCGGTACTAGTGCACCAGAGCTTTTCGTAAACCTATCTGCTTCTTTAAACGGCACTACAGACATAGCCATCGGAAATATTGTGGGTAGTAATATCGTTAATATTCTTCTTATTTTAGGTATAGCTAGTATTATATATCCACTTAAGGTAGGTAAGGGCACAGCCTGGAAGGAAATACCTCTTGCCTTTCTGGCGGCTTTCCTTGTAATTATTATGGCCAATGATGTGTTGGTGGACGGGCTCGATTTTAATGCTCTTAGTCGCGGAGACGGTATCGTCCTTATGGCATTTTTTATAATTTTCCTTTTTTACATTGTTGGTATATCTAAAGAAAATATCAATTTACCAAAAGATGAAGAATCAAAAGTTTATTCTATTTGGGCTTCAATTGGTATGATAATAGCGGGTTTTGTCGGCCTAGTGCTTGGGGGCGAATGGATAGTAAATGGTGCTACTTCTATTGCGGCAGCTTTTGGCCTAAGTGATGCTCTTATCGGGCTCACTATAGTAGCCATAGGTACTTCGCTTCCAGAGCTCGCTACGTCTGCTGTGGCCGCCATAAAGAAGAATGCTGACATTGCAGTAGGTAATGTAGTTGGGTCTAATATTTTCAATATCTTTTGGGTTCTCGGACTTAGCTCCCTTATCAAGCCTTTACCATTTTCTCCAGAGTTAAATTTGGACTTAATGGTTATGCTAGCCTCTAGTGTGCTTTTGTTTATCTGGCTTTTCTTAGGCAAGAGGCATATGCTAGAACGCTGGCAGGGAGTGGTCTTCGTATTGCTTTACGTTGCTTATCTTGTGGCTATTGTAATGCGAGGATAATTATTTAAGGAGTAGTCCGACACCGACACCGAGGCCTATAGCTATACCTCCTATTATCAGCATACGAATTGCACTTTTTAGAAGTTTTGTTTTTAAGAGATGGGCACTTACTAGTCCTAAGATAAATAGAGCTAGTAAACTCAGTACGATAGACAACAAGAACGCTTGCTCCAGAGGCATAAATAAATACGGCAAGAGGGGGATGAGTCCACAGACTAAATAAGAGAAGAACATAATAATAGCGGCTAATACAGAATTGCTTTCGTGCTCTTTGTAGTCGGGGAGCGCTTCCTCGGTGGTCCTCTCTGAAAGGAAGCTTCCGACAGACATAGAGAAGGCTTCTACGCAAACGAGAACTATGCCTGAGATTATGACTTCTCTTTGGGCGACGCCAGCCGAGACCACTCCAGTGAGCATGCCCACAGTTGAGACAAGGCTGTCTTCAGCTCCGAAGATAAAGTTGCGCACATAGAGTAGGAATGTTTTTGAATGCATGAGTTTATTATAGCATTCAGGAAAACAAAAAGCGCCCGAAGGCAGGTTGTAACAATATGTGATATCATAAAATCATGAAAGAAATGCAAATGGATGGTATAAGCCCAGAAAATGGACAACAATTCACCCCCGAATCAGTGGACGCTATCTTAGAAGACATATTGCGTGAAAGCGAGGAAGTCGGCCACGGTCAGGATGGTGTTATTTTTAAAGTGGATTTAAGGTTACTTTCTAGGGCTCATTATGAACTCCTTGTTGCAAATGGAATATTAGTAAAAAAAGAGGAAGAAGAGGTGGCGGTTAAGATATTGAAAGTCTACAATCCCGGGACTGGGGATCATGAATTTCGTATGCAAAAGCAGGCTCGGGAAATTTTAAGGAATAAGGAAAATGTGGCCCAGATCCCGGACGCAACTGTTACCCGAGATCAGCATATAGATAAAGATATGCAGGACCTTATGAAGAGTTATGGCGCTCACTTAAATGACAGAGCAGAAATGGTTGTTATGGACTATATAGATGGCAAAGATCTTGGTGTGTTAATGTATGAATTCGTTCTTAGGAAAATAGGATACGATGACACGCATATTTCCTCATTGTCACAGCATCAAAAAGAGCAGATTGTAGGACAGGAATTAGGATTTGAAATTCCAAACCTCAAGTCAGCCAATTCCCATGAAGAGTTGAGGTCGGCACGCGCCATCACTCATAATCGTAATGAAGAAAAGTTATTCAAATATCTCAAGAAGAATGGTATGAAATTCGACCCAGCTATTTTTGATAAGATAGATAATGCGATAAAAATCTTAAACCAAAATGGTATTTACCATAACGACTTGCACAAGGGGAATGTTATGGTGGATACCGCGGGTGAGGTGTATATAATTGACTTCGGACGTTCTGATTCAGAAAAAACAGAAGATGGTATTTCTGATGGAAATTTGAGTCAAAAATGGAGAAAATTAAGTGTGTCCCAAGAAGAAGAGGAGAGGCAAATCCACGATGAGGAACTAGCCCAAGTTAAGGGTGTAGAAGCGAGGATGCGCTCTAATCCGTTACAGGCGGACCGTATAAATTTATTTATACGCACGTTTCAAGCAAAGGGCATTCCATCCCTAGAGGCAGAGCTGTCTCGGGGACGAGGAAGTGATTCGGCTTTTGAACAATTCTTCGTTATGCTTCATTTATTAAGTGAAGCTCCGGATGTGAATAAGGATATGGTAAATACTTTTATAAAATCTTTAGGAGACAAAGATCGTGGGTTCCGCCCGTATGAGGCCAATAAGATACGTATGCTACAGAAGATTGGGTACTTGGGGTAGGAGTTTTTAAATTAGTACAGGAATCTCGGTCACAAGTTACTAAGTATAATTTTCGCTTCGCTCAAATTCTACATAAGTACTCGCGACCCCGCCTCGACCACGACCTTCGGTCGGCTTCGCGATCTGTGGCCTTCGAGCCCTGACAGGAGTCTCGGTCGTTACACGACCAGTATACCTTTTCGATTAGCTCAAAATAAATTTTTTGCTAATAACGAAAAGCTTTTCTCGTCCTGACATAAGCAAAGCAGTTTGCTTATTTACGGTCCACTAAAAAACAAAAAGCGCCCGAAGGCGCTAATGTTTTAAAAGTGGACCGTACAGGACTCGAACCTGCCACCCCCTCATTGCAAATGAGGTGCTCTACCAGATGAGCTAACGGCCCAGAAATTTCCCACGTATATATTGGGTGCTCGGGAGGTAGGGATCGAACCTACGACCAATCGCTTACGTTTATTCCATTATTACTAATGGCACGGACTATATCATCTTCATACCCTGCATAGCAGGGCTACAGAAGTGAGGCGCTTCGGACCACAAATTGTGGCACTACTCTCTTGCGAGATAGTCTCTACACCTTCTTTAATTTTCATTAAAGCTTGGCTCGGGATTGTCCTTTACAGGATTTCCCCGAATTCACCTCATTTTCGATCTATCTTTCAATAGAAAGCTGCGTAATGCCTGACTCGACTTCTCTATGACAATTTGCACAAAGAAGGACACATTTATCTAATTCCTTTTGCACAATACTCCATGCTCTGGTGTATCCCTTATCACCAAGTCCGAAACTTTTATCTTTTGGATTTATGTGATGAAGTTCTAAGGCACCAATGCATTTAGAATATTTACAAATGTGGCATTTACCACCTTTGTATTCAACTGCAAGAGCTTTAATTTTCTTGCGTCTTTTTGCAACAGCCTTAATAAGTGCTTCTCGTCTATCAGCATATTTCCTATTATCTGGCATAAAGATATTATACCAAAGGGAGGAAATTTCCACAGGCGACCGCTCTACCGCTGAGCTACTCCCGAATATATTCAATTAATTAAAGAACTTATCATATATTAGCAGAATAATAGCAAAAAACAACTAGAAAGCGTATTACTATTGCACGAGTCCAAACCAAGCTTTATTTGCTAGATTAAAATATGAAGTAAGGTATACTATTTATAATATGATTAAAAATATATTGATTGTTGTTTTGGTGATTATACTTGGGTATTTTGGATACAAAGAGTTGGCTCAAAAAAATATTATTGAAAAAGAGCCTGTCGTCGAAGAGCGCGAGGGGAATGAAGAAATTTCACAAGTCCCAGAAGATTTTACCCCCGGCACAGAGGCGTATAATAATCTTTTAACTGAAGTCAAAAAGCTTAGCGAAACTGCAGGATCTACAGGAGCCTTGACTACTAGCACCAGGATTGATATCACTGGCGACGGTGTGCCGGAGCTTCTGGTTAATACTGGAGATGGCGGAGCGACCATGCAGAGCAATACTGTAGTTATGTATAAAAATGGAATGCCTGAATTAGTAATAATTAGAGACCCAAGCGGAAGAATACACGACCAGAGACCTGGGTATTACAGTGCAATGAGTGGAGCAGGTGGTTCTGGTAGGTATGGAAGCGGTGTTGAGCTACTTGCCGAGGAACAATCAATACTTACTAAGACTTTCTCTATCTACGGAGCCCCTGAGGATTATTGTTATGCCACAGTCTACACATGGAATAGTCCATCTGGCGAGTTTCATTACAATGAGACATTAAGTGCTAAATATACCAAAGAGCTCATTCCTCAGTGCAAACAAATTGCTTTAGATACTGGAGTGAATTTTGTTGTAAAAGAATAGTTTTTTGTATGAACGACTACCTCAAAACACTT
>CAYXDY010000025.1:0-7884 GCA_964463905.1 uncultured Candidatus Saccharibacteria bacterium | reverse complement strand
TTATTTAGCCCTAAGGAAGAAAATTATTTCTTAGACTTCTTTACTTTACTAGAGAAAATGGAGCTTATCATCTTCATTATTTGTTTTTTTGTCTTGTTATAAGTTTCGTTTAAGTCTTGTGACACCAGACGAGCATTCTTAAGTATTCTAAAAAGCTGATACATAGCCATAATTAAAAAAACACCTATGATGACTATCACCAAAGAAGAAACAATATAGAAGATTGATTGACTAACTATTAGAGTATCCATATTGTAATTATATCACAAGCCGAACAAGTTTGTGAAAAAGGCTTTGAACCAATTCTCCTTCTTTTCGGGAGCTTTATTGACTTTGTTTGGGTCCTCTACTATCACTATCACCCCTTCACCTTCTTTAGCTAGACCGAATTTGTTGCGGATATTCTCATCAATACCTTCTTCTGTTTCCAGCGAGGCAATACTTTTTACAAGATTCTCTTGACTTGCTTTAAGCTCATTAAGTCTATCTTCGGAATTTTGCCTATTAAGCTTTGTATCTTCGAGTTTACTCCAGAATCCGAATAACTGCCAGGTGAAAAACACCATAAGTAAAGATAGGGTGATGACCACAGGCCATGATTCCAAAAAACGCTTTATCTTACTTTTACCTTGAAGATTTCTCATAGTATGATATTATCATACTATGCTTTTCCACAAAAAACACCAGAAGAAAGTCCAGTTTATTTGGGCGGCCGTGAGCCTGCTTATAATAATAAGCATGGTATTACTGTACTCTCCTATATTTAGCCCACAGTAGGTCTAGTTCTCCCCACTCTGCATCATCTTCAAGAATATATCTTGGGATATATTGACGCGTCCGCGCTCCTTCATCTTCTTCTTTCCTTTCTTCTGCTTTTCTCTGAGTTTCATTTTACGAGTAATGTCTCCACCGTACATATGCTGAGTGACATCCTTTTTCATACCAGAAATAGTTCGGGATGAGATAATTCGTCCTAAGGCTCGCCCTTGAATTTTTAATGTAAACATTTGTCTAGGCAAGATTTTATGCAATTTTTCTACCGCTTTCTCTGCCTCTTCTTCAACCCTTTTCTGTGAGATAACCCGAGAGAACGCTGGCACGACTTCGTCGGCGACAAGTATGTCGAGACGAGTAACCTTGGCTTCACGTAAATCTTCTATCTCATATGAGATAGAACCATAGCCTGAAGAAGTACTCTTCAGCTCATCAAAAAAATTGCGCATTAATTCTCTAAGAGGCATTTTCACAAATATTGAAGAACGATTGTCTCCGAAGTTTTCTATATCACCCACCTCACCTTCATGGTCAAAGAGGAGCTGCATTATGTTGCCCACATATTGGATAGGGACAATTATCTTCATCTTGACCCAAGGCTCAAACACGGTATCTATCTCCCCTTCATCAGGGAAGAAGTATGGGGAGTATATCTTTTCTCTTTTACCATTTTTAAGTACAACTTCATAAGTGATGGATGGCGTAGTGATTACCAAGTCTAGGTTGAACTCTCGTCGTAAGCGCTCGGTAATAATCTCAAGGTGAAGCATGCCGAGGAAACCAAGACGGAAGCCCTTACCGAGCGAACCAGAAGACTCTTCTTCAAAGGAGAAGGCTGAATCAGAAAGCTTGAGCTTGCCTAGAGATAGCTTAAGTAACGGGAAATCATCTGCATCCTCTGGGAAGACAGACGCCCAGACGACTGGTACTGGTATCATATATCCAGCGAATGCTGGCAATGGGTTGTTTGCTTTTGTTATCGTGTCTCCAACAGAAGCGATACCAGGCTTTTTAATACCTGTAACTATGTAGCCCGTCTCCCCCGAAGACAACACATCTTTAGGGGTTTCTTCGGGTGAGAATGTCCCCACCTCTAGTGCAGTAAACTTTTCTCCGGAAACAGAAAATAGTAAACTATCCCCCTTCTTAACCTGCCCATCAAGTATGCGTACGAAAACTATAACTCCTCTGTGGTTGGAATATTGGAAATCAAAAACAAGTGCCCGAAGAGCATTGTCGCCTTGATATGTCTCTGTCGGCGCAGGCACTCTCTTAATAACTTCTTCTAGGAGCTTATCTACGCCTTCGCCGGTCCGCCCTGATACAAGGAGTATTTCTTCTGGATCGCAATCTAAAAGCTCCACAACTTCTTCTTTAATTTCTTCTACCCTAGAAAGGGGAGAATCTATCTTAGAGAGCACAGGTATAATCTTAAGCCCTCCCTCTCGAGCCATAGCAAGCGTAGTGAGGGTTTGAGCCTGGACTCCTTGGGTAGAGTCGATGAGCATTATAGAGCCTTCTACGGCCTTTAGAGCGCGAGATACCTCGTAAGAGAAGTCTACGTGCCCTGGGGTATCAATTAAGTTTAAAGTGTAAAGTTCAAAGCCTAAAGGAGATCCATCCTCTTTCAACTTTTTACTTGCAACTTTATACTGCATTCTGACGGGTTGCATCTTGATGGTAATGCCCCGCTCACGCTCCAGCTCCATCGAATCCAGTACTTGCTCGCGCATCTTGCGTGCCTCGATGGTGTGAGTTATTTCGAGCATTCTATCAGCCAAGGTACTCTTACCATGGTCAATGTGGGCTATGATTGAAAAATTTCGGATGTGTTTTAAATCCATAGAACCATCCTATCAGAAAAGAGGTTAATTTTAAAGCCCTTCTTGAGATGGGGCGAGAACCTTGGCCTTCCAGAACTTGGTGTGGAGAGTTTTAGAGAGCTCCTTCAATTCTTCATTCTTAAGTAAACGTAAGACTGCCACTCCAGCTATTATGCCTAATATTCCCGATATTAATCCTTGCAAGAAGACTCCCCAGAAGGTTGTGGTGCCGAATATTGGAGAAAGTGCATTTAGGCTCAAATATGAGACTAAACCAAGGAAGAATGAAGCTCCGAGGGATTGGAAGAAGGTCTTAGTTATAAATGACTCCCCTTTCATAATATCCTTCCTTACGAAATACCAACACAAGATGAAGTTAAGTATCGTTCCACAAGAGTACGCCAGTGGCAACATCAAGACT
Organism: uncultured Candidatus Saccharibacteria bacterium; assembly: GCA_964463905.1. Taxonomy (GTDB): domain Bacteria; phylum Patescibacteriota; class Minisyncoccia; order Phycocordibacterales; family UBA9973; genus UBA9973. Next base: position 4,866 of record CAYXDY010000025.1, on the reverse strand, counting down.
GCCGTACCCTCTATGTCAGAAACCTTAAGTAGAGACTCTATAAAATATCTAAATACCAGCATATGCTGGAAAGCATAAGAGAACACAAAAGCAAAAACTATTATTGCTACAGCAGAAACTAGATTTATAAGAAGTGGACGCTTGGTGTCACCCTTGGCATAGTAGGCTCGAGCAATAAGAGCTATCATTCCTTGAGCCAGTATTGAAACAGAGAATATGGCCAAAGATGCAGCCACTAGACGAGTGTCATCCCAGGAAAACGAAGGTGAGCCAAGTATTGTACGTACTATCTGAGCACGCAAAACAATGAAAAGAAATGTGATAGGTATAGACCAAAACACAATAGCGCGAGCTGAAGACTTGAGATAATTCTTAAAGTCATCAGTGTTGCCAAGTGCAAACGACTTAGCAAGTGTGGGGAAAGCCGCTACTGCATACGATATACCAATAATGTTAAGTGGGACAGATTGAAGATTGAGTGAGAGATTGAAGATAGAAATAGACCCAGGCTTAAGATAGGACGCCAAGGCTATTATAGATATAAGCGCGATGTTGTTAAGTGCTAACCCAAGAGTTCTAGGTAATGAGGTAGATACAGATTTTCGAATTTCGTTGAAATTCACATTAAACGAAAATCTAGGAATAAAACCGGAATTCATAGAGGCAAAGACTTGCACTAAGAAATGCATAAGCGCACCCAGAGCCACTCCCATGGCCACACCCTCTATGCCGAGCGCTGGATAAAGCACTACCACACCTAAGATGATTCCAAGATTATAAAGAATAGGACTAAGTGAGTAGATAAGGAATTTACGAAATAGCTGAGTAACTGTGCCAAAAAGATTGGACAAGCCCATAAATATGGGAGATAGCAGCATAATTCGTGATAGTAGTACAATCTTCTCTTGGGCCACTGCGTCGAAGCCTGGAGCTATAATGAACATAAGATGTGGCAAGACAAAGAAAGCCACAATAGACACTGAGAACATCAGCGTGAAGAATACTGTAAATATGTCGTTGAGGAATTTCTTGGCTTCAGCTGTGACCTTGCCTTCTGTCATCTTGGCTGAGATGAATGGTATGAGCACCGTCACAGAAGCCATGGATGCTATGGAGATGAATATAAGGTCTGGTATACGGAAGGCTGCATAGTATGCATCGAGTTCCCCGCCCGGCCCAATGAAGTGAGCTATGGACCTATCACGGAAAAGACCGAGAATCTGAGACAGGAAGGCAAAGGAGCCTAAGAGCAGAGCAGCCTGATTGATGCTACTATACTCTCTGCCGAAAATTCTCAGTATCTTCTCCATCCTTATTCTTATTCAGCTATTGGATTGGTCTCAGTAATTGAGGTATCAGCACTCACTGGTGGTGTAGTGGTGGCACTACCACTTTTAAGCGCAGCGACGTAATCAATTAAATCTTGACTTCGAGGATCTAGGGCAAGCGCTCTCTCTGCGAATGAAACTGCTTCTGTTCTGTTATTTTCTAACCTGGCAACTTGAGATAGGGTTAAAAGCGTATCGATGAGATTAGGTTTGAGCGCCAGTGAATTGTTGGCATATTCACGAGCCTCAGATAGCTTGTTGTTAGCCAATGCTGTTCGAGACATAGCTAAATCAATACCAGGATTTAGAGGATTGAGAATCTTTGCAGCATTGTAATACTCTAATGCTTTCTCGTATGACCCCTCTACACCAAGAGCAGATATCGTGCTGTAGACATTGCCTGCACTCTGGTGATTTACATAATTGGATTTATTGTAATCTATAGCCATTTCAGATGAACGTATAGCCCCAGCTATGATTGTCTGTATTTCTGCGGTCTGAGCTTCCGTAAGCTCTTGTTCAGAGTTGGCAAGATTGCCTAGCTTGGCAAGCTGAACCTGAGAATAAGTGCGAAGGTATAAATCATTACTGTGAAGCGAAAGTGCTCTTGCAATTGAAACTTCAGCCTCCTCTATCGTAGTAGCTGTTAAAGTGGCTCTAAAGTAAGACACAGAAGCAAAACGTTCTATATACTTAAAGGCAGTCGCGGCTCCGACAATCATTATTAATACTAAAAATAAAATGAAGAAGAAGCTCTTACGGTGATCATCAAGAAAAAGAATAGTCATGCTACCACTTGTTTTATTGCTCGCAGAAAGTCCGATGAATATACCAGTAAACGCTAGAGCTAGTAAGAAGAGGACAGAGCCTACAGAATAGAAGAAAGAAGCTATAAACAAGTATAAAGCAAGAACGAAGAAAGCAGTCATCTCACTATCTAGAGTACCGTCTTTTTTAGAGAATATCGATCTTACTCCTGCCATAATAAGTAGTACTAAGAAAATTACCCAAGAAAGTATACCCACTCCACCAGTAGTAGCAGCTAGTGTAGGCAACATTCCTGAACCAGAACCGAAAGAATAATCCCAGAAAGGACCCGTATTTATGTTTTCAGATTTGTATTTAGCCCAGACTTCTCCAAATCTGTTGGGGCCAACTCCAAACACAGGATTCTCCCCTAAGGCAGATTTACCCACAGACATAGTTGCGCCGAGTGTTGGACTCACTTCTGTATTGACAATATTTAGTCTATTTGGCAGAAGATTGCTCACATGACTAGACATAAAGAATAGTAGAGAAATCATAACGATTGCAAAGGAAAAAGCAGGGAAAACAGGCTGAGCAGCATCTTCTTCTCCTTTCTTTGAAAAAAACGAAACCTTGTAAACGAATATTATTAGAGCAAAAACCCCCAGAATCTCCCAAGCAAAAGTGAAGTTGATTGCGGCCATCATTAAAACAGATATAAGGATAAGGCCTTGAACTATAAACTTCTTAATGTTGGAAATCTTAGTGAAATCTAGTACAAGTAGTGAAGCCAGCACAGTAAATCCAGCAAAGAGACCGAGAGAATTCAGAGAGCCAAAAATACTATCAGTATTAGAACCTAAAATTCCCAAAGAAAGAGTCTCTGGAATAAAAAATCTCACAGCCTGAAAAATTAACACCATAGCAGAAGACATTATGAGACCAAGCAACACAGAGCGAGCAGTTCTGCGGTCAGTAATTACAACGGAGCAGACAAACATCAAAAGAAAACCAGCAAAGATAAACCAGAAGGAGCCCATGTCGAGCATAATACCGAAAAGCGAAGCCTCTTTTGAAGCAGCGAATAAAGCAGAGAGCAAAGTCGCTATAACCACAAGCAAGCCAGAAGCTAAGAGCCAGCTACGTGGTACAGATATTTTACCATCAGAAAATCTAGCTATAGCCCAAAATATTATTGAAACAGCTAAACCCACAACCAATAGAAGGCCCTTGGATGTCTCGACTGGTATTTGAGTAAAAGGTAGGACAAATACAGGAAGAAGTACGATTACGAAAAATAAAGCTAAGAACGAGATTCTATCTAATACGTTTGACCACATATGATTTCATTTAAATAATAATAATAAATAAGCGACTATATTACAGAGTAATTATAACTCTTCTTTGCTAAAATACAATGAAAATATCTATACAACTATGTTGATAAGTCTTTTCGGTACATATATCACCTTTTGGGGCGTATTATTTTGTGTGTGTTTTATTACTGCCGGCAGACTAAGAGCCAAATTTTTCACATCATCTTCTGTGTCCCCTGCACTCACCATTATTTCTGCGCGCACTTTACCATTGACCTGCACAACTATTTTGACCTCAGCATCTTCTACTGAAACCACACCTGGCTTTGGCCAATCTGAAAGATGGATGGATTGTTGCTCTCCCAATCCACTCCAAAGTTCTTCGGTAATATGTGGCGCAAATGGTGCCAATAATTTTAATAAAGTTTTATAGTCATCTGGCGAAATTTTTGTAAGCTTCTCCCACTCATTAAGTAGTATCATCATCTGAGATATGGATGTGTTGTATTTGTGTTCTTCTATGTCTTCAGTAATCTTTTTAATTATCTTACCCAGTCCTTTGTCTTTTGCGTCATCCTTCACTTTGTCTCTACTCTTCCAGACGCGCTCTAAAAATCTTCTGACACCTACCACACCGTTAAGATCCCAAGGATAATTTGCAGTAGTACCATATGGACCCATAAATGCAAGATACATACGCACAGTATCTGCCCCGAGCCTTTCTACTACTTCGTCAGGATTTATCACATTACCTTTGGATTTACTCATTTTATTGCCGTCAGGTCCGAGTATTAGCCCCCTATTACGACGGACTTTGTATGGCTCATTGTCTTCCACTAATCCTAAGTCGCAAAGTGCTTTCGTCCAGAAACGCGAATACAGTAGGTGCATAGTAGTGTGCTCGGCTCCTCCCATATATAAGTCTACCGGCATCCAGCTTTTCATCCTCAGAGCAGAAGCGAATTCTTTATCATTCTTACTATCTAGATATCTATAAAAATACCAAGAAGAATCCACAAATGTATCCATCGTCTCTATTTCGGGAGTCCAGCCTTTACCAAATATTCTTTCTGTTCTTTCGAACAACTCTTTACTTCTAGCAAGTGGTGCTGAGCCATCTGGAGTATGGTCTACATCTTCGGGTAAGAGCCATGGCAGATGTTCATCTGGCACAGGATGCGAATTCCCCTCTGGGTCATAGACTACAGGTATCGGGCATCCCCAATATCTCTGTCGGCTTATACCCCAGTCGCGGAGGCGATATGTGCTCACAAATTTACCACCCACCTTCTTTGTAATTTCTTCTTTATCAACAAATGGTTTATCTACTATGGGTAGGTTGTAGACTTCAGCGAATTCCCTATCTCTCTCATCGTGCATAGGCACAGCCATTACCGCTCCTGTACCATAATTTACTAGCACATAGTCGGCAATCCACACCGGCACGGTTTCCCCATTCCCCGGATTTATGGCTT
>CAYXDY010000024.1:0-7946 GCA_964463905.1 uncultured Candidatus Saccharibacteria bacterium | reverse complement strand
TAAGAGTTATCATACTATAGATAGAGGTGGTGCGGATATTACTGACTCAATTTCTAAGAGTCTTAATATTCCATTCGATGAAGCAGAGAAAATGAAGAAAGAATATGGCCTTTTCGAAAACCCAAAAGAAAAGACTGTACCCGAAATTATAAAAGTGCATACCGACTATATCTTTTCGGAAACCAATAATGTATTATTAAGTTACGAGAAGAAGTATAATCGTGCTATTAGTAAAGTAATACTTACAGGTGGTGGGTCATTACTCAAGGGATTCCAAGAATTGGCAGTAAGTAATTTTCGTGCCGAGATTAAATTGGGTAATCCGTTTTCTAAAGTTGGCGCCCCTGCATTTCTAGATAAAGTTTTACAAACGATGGGTCCAGAGTTTGCTGTAGCATTAGGACTTGCATTGCGAAAATTACAATAAATGAGATAATATTAAAAGGATAGTAAAAAGAGAATGGAGCAAAATTTTCAAACATCATTTATACCCAAGAAGCCGATGACCGAGGAGCGTGGTGCTTCTTCTCGTCCAATCGGTATTTTTATGATTGTGTCAGTTATTATTTTATTTACTGTTATTATTGCTTCTGGCGGGTTATATTTTTATAAAACTTCTGTGGCAAAAAGCATAGTCCAGATGGAAAATGATCTTAATCTTGCAAAGAATCGTTTCGAGCCAGCCAAGATAACCCAACTTCAGGATCTAGATAAAAGACTTCGAGCTTCTTCAGAGATTTTAAGTAAGCACATCGCCATAACTCCAATATTTAAGGTCCTTGGAGATATTACAATGAAGACTGTCAGATATACAGAATTTACCTATGAGTCAGGCAATGATCAAAATGCCGATATATTAGTTAGTATGAAGGGTGAGGCTGTGGGATATCGCTCTATAGCTCTTCAAGCAGATCTTTTCACCAAAGAGAAAAGAATAGTAAATCCAGTTTTTTCTAACCTAACCTTAGACAACAATGGTAACGTTATCTTTGATTTGCGATTTTCGGTGTCTGCTGATTTAGTTAATTATAAAGACACTTTACTTACAGAAAACACTACAACCTTACCACTAAATAGTATGACTAATTAATTATGATTCAATTTCTTTTACCAATTATAATCATAGCAATATCTATCACTGGTTTTCTAACCTTCACCAATCCTATTTATGAGGAGATCAATGAATTGAAGGCTCAGAGTGTTTCGTATGACGAGGCTTTGAATAATTCCAAGGCTTTAGATGCTGAGCGAGACAAACTGACTGCAAAATCTAATACCATAAGCCCCGAAAATATAAATAAGCTCACTAAGCTTTTACCCCAAAACGTCGATAACATCCGTCTTATTTTAGAGATAGAAAGACTTGCAGCACCATTTGGTATGGTGCTTTCGGACGTGCAATACGATACTGAAGAGAAAGAGGCTTCGCTTTCTACTGGAGGCGCAGCGGTAACTTCAGGAAGAAACCCTTCTCCCTCTGCTCGCAAGGATTATGGCGTGTGGGAGTTACAGTTTTCTACTAGCGGGACTTATGATAATTTTTTAAACTTTGTTAGGGCACTAGAAAAGAACCTACGTATTGTGGATGTGGCCTCTATTAATTTTTCATCTTCAGTATCATCTGGCTCATCAAATGTGTCCTCTACTGGACCGGAGATTTATAAGTATGATTTCAGGATAAAAACTTACTGGCTCAATAAATAATTAAAATACAATGTCCCCAAAAATAAAAAACATTCTAATATTTGTAGGTATAGGCGGAGTATTGTTCGGAGGCTACTTCTTCTTTATGGGACGGGAAGAAGCTGCTACTTCCAACCTTGTTTCTACTCCAGTTTCTATACTTCCGGGAACCGTACCTCCAGTTACCACCAATAGTGCTCCTGCGATGGGTGGAGATTTTTTAGCCATTCTTTTAAATGTAAAAAATCTTAAATTAGATGATAAGATTTTTTCTGATCCAGCATTTCAGTCATTGACCGACTCAAGTATTACTCTAATACAAGATGGTAACGAAGGTAGGGCTAATCCTTTCGCGCCATTGGGGTCTGATTTAATAGCAGTCATAGAAGAGAACGATGATTTAACAGGAATTTCAGATTTACTTCCGAATACGCCACCAACACAAAATATTCCTTCGGTTCCTGTTGGTTCTGTAACGGCAGCAGAAAAAGAGGTATATATTGCCGCTATTCTTAACAGACAAAAGATTTTAAGCTCAGGCGATGTTTCTAAAATTAAAGATTATATAAAAGCTATGGCCAAGACTCCTGAAGACGTAAAAGAGATTGAGGCTCTAACCAATAAAGAGATTTTAGAGAGTAGTATGCTTATGAAAGTTTTTTCAATGACCGAAGTTCAACTTAGGTCACCTGCAGCAGTTTGGACTGTTACTGCTAATGAAGTTAAGGTGTCATTGAAAACATCAGATAACACTACTATCAGCAGCGGTCTGGAAAAAATAAACGGTAAGTGGTATTAAATATGAGCTTCCTAGAAGAATTAGCAAAAAGAGGTTTAATAAGTGAAGCCCAAATAGGTGAAATAAAAAACCGTGCTGACGAAAAGCATGGTGGTGATTTAGAGAGTGCACTTGTCGAATCAGGTATTCCTATTCAAGAAATTCTAGAGGCTAAAGGAGCTTACTTGCAAATCCCCATAAAAAAAGTCAACACCCAAGGCTTATCTTTTGATGCTTTGAAATATATTTCTGAGGATTCAGCTGTTCACTATGGCTTCGCGCCTATAGAATTAAACGAAGGAGTGCTGGAAGTTGGTATTACTGATCCAGAAAACACCCAAGCGATGGACGCACTACAGTTTATATCCGCTAAGTTAGGTATGCCGTTCAAGGTTTTTCTTATTTCCAAGGCTGATTACAATAGCATAATGGAGACCTACAAAGGTATATCTTCCCAAGTAGAAGAAGCACTTAATGAAATAAAAAAAAGTGAAGAAGTGGATGTGGGCGGTATTCTAAATGAGAAGAATCTTAGCAAGGAGATAAAAAACATAAAACCTGGCACAGAGGCCAAGATAGTAGAAGATGCTCCTGTGATTAAGATTGTGGCTGTTATACTGCGTAATGCTATTGAAGGTAATGCTTCTGATATACACATTGAGCACACTGGCGAGAAGGTCAAAGTACGTTTCCGAGTTGACGGAGCATTACATACTACTATTGCTTTACCACCTAATGTATACAGTGGTATTATTGCTCGTGTTAAGATATTAGCCAAGCTTCGATTAGACGAGAAACGTAAGCCACAAGATGGATCTTTCAGCACTAATGTCGATGGACGCAAGATAGACTTTCGTGTTTCTACAATGCCAGCTTACTATGGGGAGAAGGTTGTTATGCGTATTCTAGATTCAGAGAAGGGAGTTAAGCCACTTGACCAGCTTGGTATATCCGAGAGGAATCTGGCTCTAATACGAGAGGCTATTAATAAGCCTTTCGGACTCATATTAATTACTGGACCAACCGGTTCCGGTAAATCCACAACCTTGTACTCCATGATGAATGAGCTAGATAAAGAGAAGAGCAATATTGTTTCTCTTGAAGACCCTGTGGAGTATCACATGCCAGACATTAACCAGTCCCAAATGATGCCCGAAATTGGATATACTTTTGCTTCTGGACTCAGATCTATTCTTCGCCAAGATCCAGATATAATCATGGTGGGAGAAATCCGAGACAAAGAGACAGCCCAACTAGCCATTCAGGCAGCTCTGACGGGGCACTTAGTGTTATCCACCCTACACACCAACAATGCCATTGGTGCTATTCCTAGATTGATAGACATGGGCGTAGATCCATATCTGATTGCTCCTACCTTAGTCTTGTCTATGGCTCAGCGTTTAGCTCGTACCACTTGCGAGTCTTCCCGTAAGCTTGTACCTATGGACCCGAGCATTAAGCTTCAAGTAGAAGACCAGATCAAAGATCTTCCAGAAGAATTTAAAAAAGAAATACCAATTACAGATGAAATGTATGAAGTGGTCCCCACCGATGATTGTCCATCAGGCACCAGGGGTCGTATAGCTATCTGTGAAATGTTTAAAATAGATAAGGAAATGCAGAGTATTATTTTAAAAAATCCTACCAATGCTGAGATTTATAAAGTCGCTCGCAAGAATGGCATGTTGGTTATGCGTGAGGATGCAATGAAGAAAGCACTAGAGGGTACGATTCCTTATACTGAGGTGTATAATTTCGGTAATGAAAACGAGTAATGTGTCCTGTTATTTTTATTAGTATTGTAATATAATTAAATCCATATGGAAGGAACAAAAAAGAAAATTTTAATAGTAGATGATGATAATTTCCTTCTGGATATGTATGCACTCAAATTTAGCCAGAATAATTTTGAGGTTTATACATCTACAAATGGCGTTCAGGCAATAGACAAGATCAAAACCGGACTCTGTCCAGATGTTATATTGATGGATATAATAATGCCAGAAATGGATGGTTTCGAAATGCTAGAGACCATTAACAAAGAAAATTTATGCAATAATGTAATCAAAATTGTTTTATCAAACAAGAGTGAACAAGCTGACATAGATCGAGGAAAGACTCTAGGGGTATCAGGATATATAGTTAAAGCAAATTCCACCCCAGCTGAAGTCATAGAACAAGTTGTAAGTATTTTAGGAACAAATAAAGTTTTAGCAAAATAAAAACATGGATCATAAAAAAGAACTCGAAGATTTAATTTTAACTCTCATCCGTGAAAATGGATCTGATTTACATATCGGGACCGGCAGGTCTCCGGCCATTCGAGTCACAGGAGAGCTTATTTTTTTAGTTAAACATGGAGAGTTCACCAAGGCTGATGTATTGGGACTTCTGGCGCAAATGATAGAAAAGAAGAAGCTTGATAAGTTCCTGGAAACCCAAGAGGCGGATTTCTCTTATGATTTCCGTGGAGAAGCTAGGTTGCGTGGTAATGCTTTTTTTGAGAAGGGCAATGTTAGTTTTGTTCTTCGTTTGGTGCCCAGCGTGAGGCCAATTTCAGAGCTTCGCCTCCCTCCAATACTTGCCGATATTGCTCGTAAGAGACAAGGGTTTTTTCTTGTGGTGGGCCCAGTCGGGCAAGGTAAGTCTACTACTCTTTCTGCAATGATAGACCTTATTAATGGCGAACAAGCTCGTAATATTATTACAATAGAAGATCCCATAGAGCATGTGTATATACCTAAGCGTTCCATGATATCTCAGCGAGAAGTGGGGATCGATACTAAAGATTTCCATACTGCACTCAAGGCAATTTTTCGAGAAGATGTTAATGTGATAATGGTCGGCGAGATGCGAACACCTGAGACCATAGCCACCGCTGTGACTGCTGCCGAGACTGGGCACTTAGTATTGTCCACTCTTCATACCAACAACGCTTCACAAACCATTGACAGAATTATAGATTCTTTTCCGGGGGATCAACAAGATCAAATACGTGCGCAGCTCGCAGCCTCTCTCTTGGGTGTATTTTCTCAACGATTAATCCCGAGAATCGCAGGGGGGCTTGTGCCTGCCTACGAGCTTCTGCTTAACAATAATGCGGTGGCCAATCTTATCCGCGAGAAGCGTACTCATGAGATTGATGTGGTTATAGAGACTGGCACCGAACATGGTATGGTAGACTTAAACCACTCATTGATGGAGCTAGTCCGAGCAGGAGAGATATCAATAGAGAGTGCACAGCAGTATTCGCTCAATCCTAAAGGTCTTGAGCGAATGATGTAAAATAAAATTATGTTATTTAAATATAAAGCAGTAGATAGTACGGGAGTAAATAAGCAAGGAGAGATTGATGCTCCTAGTAAAGACATGGCTATAAGCGGTCTGCAAAGACGCGGGTTAGTTATTATTTCTATTAAATCAGAAAACGAAAGCAAATCTATTTTTGAAATGTCTTTTTTTGAGAGAGTTTCGATGAAAGATATTGTTATTTTGTCTCGCCAGATATCCACCTTATTTGAGGCTCAAGTGTCTGCGCTTAAGGCTTTCACTATGCTTGCTACAAATACCGAAAACAAGCTTCTTGGGCGTAAGCTCACTCAAATAGGAGATGACCTTCAGGCCGGAGTGTCTATATCAGGCTCACTAGCCAAGCACCCAGATGTATTTTCTGATTTTTATGTCAACATGGTGAAGGTCGGCGAGGAGACAGGTAAACTAAATCAGACATTTCTTCACTTGGCCGAATACTTAGATCGCCAATATGCTCTTACTTCTAAGACTCGCAACGCACTTATTTACCCAGCGTTTGTGATCTTTACTTTCTTTGTGGTTATGAGTTTGATGTTTGTTTTAGTTATACCTAAGCTTTCTGCAATTATTCTGGAGTCTGGACAAGAGGTACCATTTTATACCAAGATCGTTATTGCTCTCTCTAATTTCTTTGTCAGTTATGGATTTCTTGTTATTATCTTTTTAATATTGGCTGGTATTTTGCTCTGGAGATTGTCTACTACTGATTCGGGTAGAGCCTATATAGACAAGACCAGACTGTCTGTGCCAGCAATTGGCAACCTGTATCGTAAATTATTCCTCTCTCGTATTGCCGACAATATGGACACAATGCTTTCTTCTGGGGTACCTATAGTCAGAGCGATAGATATTACTTCCGACGTCGTGGGTAGCCGAATATATCGAGGCATACTTATTGAAGTGGCTGATGGAGTTAAGTCTGGGTTGGCTTTGTCTGCAGCTTTTGAGAGACACCAAGAGTATGTCCCAGGAATTATGATTCAGATGATTAAGGTGGGTGAGGAGACAGGCTCGCTTGGCGCAATCCTTAAAACGCTTACGGATTTCTATAAACGTGAGGTAGACGATGCGGTTGATACACTTGTCGGAATGATTGAGCCAATAATGATAGTGGTCCTCGGTCTCGGTGTAGGTGTGCTTCTGGTATCTGTGCTCATGCCTATTTACAACCTTGCTGGAGGTATTAACTAGGCCGGTATTTACTGTGGATAACTTATTTGCTATTAAGACAGAGGGTATATGATATAATTAGGTTATTAAACAATAAGTCGAAATTATATTATTAATTATTAAGTAATTTTTTATGAAAATGAATTTAAAGAAAGGTTTTACATTGATTGAGCTCTTGGTGGTCGTGGCTATCATCGGTATCTTGGCGTCTGTGGTGCTTGCTTCACTTAACACTGCACGTACTAAAGGCTCAGACGCTGCTATTAAGGCCAACTTAGCGAACCTAAGACCACAAGCTGAGATTTATTATGATGGTGCTATTGGTAATGGAACTTACGGTTCAGGTACCGTTACCTGTACCGTAAGTAATACAGGAACTTTGGGTGGTACTTGTACTGGACTTGCTGCAGATACGACCTTCCAAAATGGATTGAAGGCTGCAGCTGCAGCTTCTGGCACAACTGCTACAGCAACTATTGCTCCTCAGGCTTGGGCAGCTTGGGTTGCATTGAAGACAGCTCCTACTACTGCTCAATGTGTTGATTCAGCTGGAGCTTCAACAGTTCTTCCAAGTTTGCCAGGTGGAGCTATTACTGCGTGTCCTTAATCAATATATAGTTAAAACAAAAACACCTCGAAAGGGGTGTTTTTTGTTTTAAGTCATGTGCTATACTTATTACATGAAAAGAGTTAATAGTGTAATTAGTGGTTTTACTTTAATAGAATTATTAGTAGTGGTTGCTATTATTGGGGTCTTGGCTGCTATTGTACTTGCTTCACTTAACACTGCACGTTCTAAGGGTTCTGATTCTGCTGTTAAGGCCAATTTATCCAACCTAAGACCACAAGCGGAAATTTTTTATGATGATAATGGGTATTATAATTTCCCTGGCCATGGCACACTTGCTTGCATAGCAACCCACACAGGAGATTTATATGGTTGTACTGGTAGTCTTGCATTAGACCCTACTTTCATTGGTGGATTAACGGCTGCAGCCGCAGC
>CAYXDY010000023.1:458-8518 GCA_964463905.1 uncultured Candidatus Saccharibacteria bacterium | reverse complement strand
AAAGGGAGGAGATGGACACGATGCAAATGAAGGAATTCTTGCAAGGGTACAGATATTCTAGTTATCAGGATTACATAGGTGGGGACAGGGTAGAGAAAAATATCTTAAACACAAAAGCATTTCCGGATTATTTCCAATCAACACAATCATTTCAGGACTTCGTCGAAGCGTACTTCACACCCATCATCCCTTAAGCAAGGACAGTCCTTGCTTAAGGGGGTGCTTTTGCTGGTTGGGGTATTTATGCTAAAATTGCTTTATGAACAAATTCAATTTAACTAACGAGCAAATCAGGAATATTTCCATTGCTCTATTTGGTATTATTCTTATCTTCTTAGGTGTTAAGTATTTCAAGCCAGATGCACCTAGAGACGACCTGGGTCAGGAGATAGTCGAAGAAGAGATTGTAGGAGAGGAAGAGGAGAGTGAGGTAGTAGAAGAGGGGGAGGTAGCCGAGCCTAGCGTAGAATCAGGCAAGCCGGTTATTTCTGACCCCAACAAAGCCAAGTTTGACCAAGCGCTCATAAGTGCCAACACTGCTACGCTCGCCGGCAATCACGCGCAAGCGATAGTCTATCTCAATCAAGCTCTGACCTACAAGGATTCCGACGTGGTCTACGTCCGCCTATATAGTGCTTACAATGCGCAGGGTAATACCGCGGAGGCACTCAAGGCCATCAACAAGGCCATAGAGCTCAATCCGAGCTACACCGACTACTGGAATACCAAGATAGTATTTATGGATGAGAAGACGAGCGCCTCATACACCGAGCTCAAGGCTGTGTATAGCGATGGCCTAGCCAAGGTAGACTCTAGGACCAAGATCAACCTAGTCACCTCCTTCGCTGGAGTCACAGAGCGCAATGGAGAGACAGCGGACGCCATCTCTCTCTGGGAATACGCCAAGAATCTCTACCCAGCCGGAGCATCCAGCTACCAAGCCGAGATAGACCGCCTAAACTAGCTAATAGCTAATAACTTATAGCTACCTAGCTTCCCGGGGAGGACAGTCCTCCCCAAAAATACTCTGTGAAGGTTACACCTTCACAGAACAAAAACGGCTCAATATTGCGCCGTTTTTGTTTTCGTTAGGTTTTTCAAAGATAGCAATGTGCAAAAAATACACATTGCAAATTCGCTATTTAGGTGCCCTTGACTCAGTATAGCAATTTTGCTATACTTGATAAAAGGTCGAATTATTAAAGCAATAACGACACATGACACACAATAGCTCCTATGAAATTAAGTTTTTAGAATCAGTAAAAGTTTTCTTAGGTGATATGCCCGAAGCCGACCGAGCCAAGACGGCTGCCGCTATCACTGTTATGTCCGAAGGGAAGTTCGACCTAATATCTACCAAAGTACTAAAATCCCCAATCCGAGAATTAATTATTAAAAAATACAGATTCATATTCTTCATCGAAGGCAATCTTATTCATTTTATACATTCTTTCATTAAGAAGACAGCCAAGACTCCTCGTAAAGAAATAGAATACGCAGAAAAGATTTATAAAATAATTACCAACAAATAATCTTATTCAATCCATATGAAAAACATCATCAAAAAACAGAATAAAAAGCTCAAGTCATATACCTTCGATCAGGTGTTTGCTAAGAGCTTCAAGTCTAAGTCCTTCAAGGATTCATACAATGAAGAGATTGTAAGGCTTGAGGTTGCTAATCAGATAAAACAAATTCGCCTAGGTAGCAACCTTACCCAGAAGGAAGTGGCTGGCAGGGCCAAGATGCCCCAGTCAGTAATCGCACGAATAGAGAGCGGTACACACAGCTTCTCGCTAGGAACCTTGGGGCGTATCGCTAAGGTTCTTAATAAGAAAATTGAGTTAGCCTAATGCCGGGGAGGACAGTCCTCCCCAAAAATACTCTGTGAAGGTGTAACCTTCACAAAACAAAAACGGCTCAATATTGAGCCGTTTTTGTTTTCCACCTCTTATGCACTTTTGCAGATGCTAGTTTGCCGTTTTTGTAATATATTGAACTTGGTTTAGTTCTGGCATTATTGTTATATCGTTTATACGGAGGAATCGTATGCGGTTGTGGTCCAAGTGGAACAAATGGCTCTCATCACGCCTCGCGGCGCTCAAGCTCGAGCTCTCGGGCCTGGAATGGTGCGAGGAGTGCGTGGACATCACACATCACACCGAGAGTGGGCTGTGCCTGCCGTGCTTCCAGCGTAGCAAGGAAGCCTTCGACAATCGGTACTCACCGATCCCACCATGGGAGCGGAGCACTCGGTGAAATCAATGGTAAGAGGGGGGGCGGACAGTCCGCCACCCCTCCCCATAATAAAATGCTATAATATAGGAGTCGGGTTTTTATTAATTAAAAATATGAAATCAAAATCAAATGAAAAAGTTATTTTTAGGAATGTTTGTATTAGTGTTCTCGTTGTTTGTAGGAATAAGCGGAGCTAATGCTGTGGTAGGGGTAGAAGCAGAGGCTGGGGCAGAAGTGTCTGTCACCGCTACATCCACCACAACCAATACTGAGACCAAGCCTATGCGCGGATGCGAAGGTCGCAATACTGGCTTCAACACCGAGACAGGCAAGCCTTGCCTCGGAGCAATAATGTCTGCCAAGGCCAAGGAAGCGATAGCTGGCTGTGCTGGCAGGACTGAGGGCTTCAGTACCGAGAACGGTAAGTCTTGTGTGGGCAACATCATGAGCGCCACTGCCAAGCAGTACAACTTCGGCCAGTCAACCTTGCGCAATGGTAGCCGGGGCGAGGCGGCTAAGGAGCTCCAGAGATTCCTCAATGCTAGACTTAAGATGGACCTCAAGCTAGATGGCATAATTGGTCCGAAGACTATTGAAGTAATTCGCAAGTGGCAAGCCGAGAGAGGCTTGGTAGCTGATGGACTAGTAGGCCCTAAGACCAAGGCCCGCATGCAAGCCGAAGCAGATGCAGAGGTAGAGGTAGAAGATTCTGCAGAATAACAAGAATTAGGTTCTAGGTTCTAGGTTCTAGTGACTAGTTTCTAGAAAATACAATACACAGCACAAAACGCCCTTAAGGGCGTTTTGTGCTGTGCTGTTAGAAATGCTATAATATATAGGTAAAAGTCGAATTTTACATTATAAGTTAACTTAATTTTAATATTAGAAATTTTTTATGGAAACAACAGACAACAAGCCGAACGTAAATATCTGGATAGGTGCCGCTGCTATTATAATTCTAGCCCTAGTGTTCTGGATGACTACCCGAGGTGGCGACGAAGTAGTACCGGAAGATGAGAACGCTGTAATAGTAGAAGAAGAAATTGTGTCTGAAGAGGATGTGTCAGAGCGTAGTGTCAATGCACCAGCCACTCCGACTGCTCCAGTGGTGACTCTGTCTTACCAGGAAGCACTTGCTCAGTACGCAGACGCTCGTATTCAGATAGACTCCACTTGTCAGGTGTCTCCCAACAATGTAACTTACAAAGACGGTACTAGCATAATGCTAGACAACAGATCTAGTGTATCTCGTACTATAGGTGGGCTCGGTTCTACTTTTAGCATCAAGGCTTACGGATTCAAGATTGTGAAGCTGAGCTCCAACACCCTCCCAGCAACTCTACTTATGAATTGCGATGGCTCACAGAACGTAGCGACTATCCTTATTCAGAAATAATAGATTTGTGAAGGTTACACCTTCACAAATACTAGCAGAGGGGAGGGTTTTATGTTTTATGCCAAATGTTGTAAAATATGTATATGGACGAATTTAACTCAGCTACCCCCGAAATCCCTAAAAAGGGGAATTCTTTCAGTCACATAGACCCTGTAATAATAATGCAGATACTTTTTGCTGTGGCACTCATTGCTGGCATATACTTCGGTGGGCAATGGTGGAAGGAGTACAAGATGGCACAAGAAGAAGCTAGAATCGCTGAGATAGCCGAGCTAGAAAGAGAGCGCGAGGCATTGGAGTACGAGAACAATCTCCGCGACCGCCAGCTCAAGGTGCTCCAAGAAGAGATTGATGAACTCAAGAACAAGCCACCAGAGGTGCGCACTGTATCTGTGCCAGCAGTAGATACTACTGTGAGCCTAGTCAAGGAGTGGAGTCCCCGAGTAGCTAAGATAGAGTGCACTTGGGCGTATCAGAACGGGGTGGCTTATGCCAGGGGCTCTGGCTCAGCGACTATAGTCTTCCACGACGGCATTATCAAAGCGGTGACCAGCAGGCATGTACTTCTGTATCAAGACCAATACGGCCCGAGCTCGTGCAAGCTTACTCTGTCGAGCGGTGTTAGCTACAATGTCGCCAACAATTACGAAGACAATTACTTCGTCGGCACCGAAGAAGACTGGGGCTTCATCAAGCTCACTCCCGACAATACTCTGAGTGCCATAGTGGCGAAGAATCTCAAGATATGTCGCAACGTAGAAATAGGGGACAAGGTCCTAATCCTCGGCTACCCAGGCATAGGCTCTGATGTGGGGCTCACAGTTACCGAGGGTATACTCTCTGGCTTCGATAAGAATTATTTCATCACCTCCGCCAAGATTGATAAAGGGAATAGTGGTGGCACAGCAATACTCGCGAGCGACAGCTGCTACCTAGGCATACCGACTGCGTCTGTAGTGGGGGTCATTGAGAGCTTGGGCCGAGTGCTCAAGGCGAGCTTCGTTATGGAATAATTTCTGTAGTATAATATTCTTATGCCGTTACCTATCTGGCTTGCCATCTTCATAGCCTTCATCCTGCCATTCTGGATAGCGCGCGAGGGCTGGATGATGTACAAGGCCTTCCTCAACAAAGACAAGAGCAAGAGGTGGGAGAACTTGCCTTACCATCTTTTAATATTTTTTATACTACTACTTCTCCTAGTGGTCTCTATGAATGGGGGATTGTACCGATAAACTGTTGACAAAACAGTATTTTTGGTGTAAGGTATTTATACCTGAGCCGGAGGGACAAAAGGAGACGGTGGGTGCAGTTTCGCAGCTTTCCCCATCGTGCTTTCTTGGCAACCTTCCGGCCAGGACCAAATTCCGTTCTTTTTAAATCAAGTTTGAACTCTGGGAAGTGCGTATTTTAACGGGAGGAATAGGGTCTGTACCCGAGTTATTCCCCCAACAAAACGCGCCTTCCCAGAAACCCCTTGCCAAGGGAGTGTGGAGTGAGAAGAAGTAGCCGGCCCGGCACATGGCAATTCCGTCGTGGCTTCCGACTCCTTCGCCCCTTGGCAAGACTATCACCGTTTTGCGCAAGCAAGATGATTTGTTCTTCACGTTTTCAAGAAAGGCGGGGCGTATGACAGCTTTTTGCTCGAAGTGTCGCGGGTGGACCCATCATATTCTCCGGGGGTACACACTCATCCAGTGTTGCAACTGCTACAAGAAGCAGTCTGCACACAAAGCAATCTACGACGAGCTTTGAGTTCGTCGTGATCCATCACTGTTTTGGTGGGCGTCGAGTTTCTCGTCGCCTACCAAAAAAGCTACAAGCCGAAAGGCTTTTTATTTTTGCCAATTTTACCTATCCGAAGGACTATCCTTCGCAAAAACGGATTATCCCCACCGACCGTTCGCTATTTTGTAAATACTGATATAATTATTTTATATGAAAAAAATCCAAGATGTTTCCGCTTTTATATTTATTATCTGTGTTTTTGTATTAAGTGCTGTGGCTATTCTCGGTGTGTGGGATATGCTTTCTAATGATGTCATAGAGAAGTCGGCTTCTACTATAGGCCTACTTGCTGTAGTAGCTGCTATAGTCATATCTGCGGGCAGGTTCTTCGACCACGACAAGGTCTCAGCAACCACTGATCAAGTGATCATAAGTTCCGCTACGGCAGGGGAGGTTAATCCAGCTTTTACTGTTATTCGCCACAATGGTGTTATGCTTTTGATTACATCTGTCAGCGTTCTAGCTTTGCTGGGAGTATTGGCTATTTGGGAAGTACTCCAAGGCGAAGTTCTTGAGAAATCTATTTCTAGCATAGCCATTGCTTCATTTGCTTTCTTCATTATTATCGTTACTTGTCTCCAGCGAGAACAATACAAGTTTATGGAAAAGAAGATGTCTGGCTGGGTTCTTGTCCCAATTATCTTTTTCGGCTGGCTCTTCCTCCAGTTCCTCTTCATGTGGTAATCCTGTGAAGGTTACACCTTCACAACGACTTATCCACAGAACATACTTATAGTCTTTTAAGTACTGATATAATAAAGATACAATGAATCGTAAGTTTAATTTCTCAGTTGGGGAATTTTACCACGTCTATAACCGCGGCACAGATAAACGTATTATATTTTTAGATAGTTACGACTATTACAGATTTATAATTCTACTTTATCTTTGCAATAGTTCTAATCCTATAGATATACAAAAATTAACTCGTGAAGGTTACACCTTCACAGATTTTTTGAAAATTGATATTGGTGAAAAAATTGTACATATAGGCGCATATTGTCTTATGCCCAACCATTTTCATTTACTAATAAAAGAAAAGCAGGAGGGTGGTGTAAGTTTATTTATGAAGAAGCTTATGACTGCGTATTCAATGTATTTTAATAAGAAATACGAACGCAAGGGAAGGCTCTTTGAGGGGACATTTAAGGCTCAACATGCAAATGTTGATGAGTATTTGAAATACTTATTTTCCTATATACATCTTAATCCGGTGAAGTTAATAGACTCTACTTGGCGTGAGGATGGTATAAAAGATAAAATCGCAACACAAAAATATTTACAAAACTATCAATATTCTAGTTATTTGGATTTTGTAGGTGAAGATCGTATTAATAAAAAAATTTTAACCATCGACGCATTTCCTGAGTATTTTTCAGGCGTAAAATCCTTTAATGATTTTATTAATGAGTGGCTGATGTTCTCAACCCTTGTGAAGGTGTAACCTTCACAAGGGTGATTATCCACACAATTAGTTAGTAATTTTGTAAATATTGATATAATTAATACAATATGAAGTTTCGAAAAATATTAAAGTATTTTCTTATCTTCTTTTTCGTCTCTTTCATCGTGCTACTCGTAGCTCGTTATATGTATTTACAGAAGCAAGAAGCTACTGCTCTGCAGGTAGAGAAGATTCACAATACCAAACTTCAGCTGTCTGACGTGATGGGGGACAACTTACCTCCAGACCCAGGCGAGCTGGCTGATGCTACAGTAGAAGGAGTAGATGCAAATAATAATGGCATAAGAGACGACGTAGAGCTAGCCATCTTCCGCGAGTACCCGAACTCTGCTAAGACAAGAGCAGTGCTACTTCAGTATGCACTGGCATTACAGATGCAAGTAATTCAGCCTTTTGTGAATGAGGGGACCGCAACAGAAGTTTTGAGGGAGAATAGTAGGTCGCGTGAATGTATTGCTGATGCCCTTGTGCCTAGGATGAGCGCTGAGTCAGATCGTAGTAGTGAAGACGTAGCAAAAATATTTTCTTATATTAATTACGTTGAAGATCTTCAGTTCAATAATAAGGAGAGACAAGATGCAGATAATAATTTTTATGAGTATTTAAGAAGTTATTCGGAGTCAAAAAATAATATGTGCGACATAGATTATTCTACTTTACCAAACTAAATCCATGAGCCAGCTTGGATACAAGCATATAATAAGTTTATTAATTGTAGCAGGATTCATGTTTCCTTCTTTAGCCATTGCTCAATCAAGCAGTGTCTGTTCACCTAACGGATTCACAGTTTTGACAATTAATGGAATTTTCACTAACGAAGCAGAAGCTAAAATTAATCGAGATGCATTAAAAATTCATTTATCATCTAAATATCAACAACAACCAGTAACTATAGATTACCTCTACAACAAAACTAACAGTAAGACTATAGACTTGCTTCACGCTACAGCTCAGAAATATTTTAGCCAGAGCGATTACAATATCGAAGACCACGACTTTACTCAAATACTCAAAGATGCAAGCCAGAAGGTGAGCACTCAAAAGGTCTTGTTGGTGGGCCATTCTCAGGGCAACTTTTATGTGAACACATTATATGATGCGCTAGCCGACGAGCCTGGTGGAGTGCCGAGCATGTCGCTCGGAGTATATGGCGTGGCTAGCCCTTCCAACAGA
>CAYXDY010000023.1:0-448 GCA_964463905.1 uncultured Candidatus Saccharibacteria bacterium | reverse complement strand
ACAGAATAGCCGGAGGTGGGCTCTACATTACGTCTTCCACAGACAGGGTTATAGCTGGTGTTGTGGCTCGAGCTCCTTTTACCGACACTCTTAAACCCAATGCAAATATCAAATTTAAAGAGAGTGATGGTGATCCCAATGGTCACAGCTTCTCCAAGATATATCTGCCTTATGAGGGCTCGAGAATTGTATCAGATATCAAGACCTCCTTAAATAGATTACAAAAAAATAATATTCAAGATGAATTTTCTCCTTGCATACATCCTCCCAAACTCACCCTGGCTCAGAAGGCCCAGGGTGTTGTGCTTTCTGTGGCCGACCCGGTCCTCTCCGCCACTGAGTATGTCGTCGGTAAATCTTATAAGGTGGCGACTTATGTAGGGGATAAAATATTGACCGCCAACAATTCTTTAACTTATAAATTTTTTAAGTTTACTAGAGAGGTGGC
>CAYXDY010000022.1:0-8541 GCA_964463905.1 uncultured Candidatus Saccharibacteria bacterium | reverse complement strand
ACTCTTAACCATTCCAAACTCCACGACTGAAAGCTTTGTTCTTGAGGCACCTAGGTCTATTAAGAGTACCGGAGATAGCTCGTGCTCAAAGTTGGAACGAACAGAAGCGAAAATCTCTATTTCAAAAAATGATGCTGCTAAACCGCACTGCGACACGAGTGAGCGATATCTGGAAACAGCATCATTCTGAGTAGCTACAACCAGCACTTCTGTATTGCCTCTGTCAGGAGCAGAGCCTTCAGGTAAATTCATCTCTTCAAATGAGGGCTCCTTTTGCGGAAGAATAAAATAATCAAGAGAGACTTCATTGATAGGTACAGGAATATACTTACGCGCCTCTGTGGGGATGATGTTAGGCATATCATCCTTGTTTATTTGGGGAGGTAGATTAATAGTAAATATCAAACTCGATTGCACAGGGATAGATAAAGCCACACCAGAACCACTCACACCAGACTGTTTAATAACCTCTTTTATTGCCTCGGCCACTTTTTCTACGGGTAAATTGGCAACACGCCCTACATCTAAATCTGCATATGGCCCAAGAGCAATAGAGCCGTAAGTCTCGAGCACTGCCTTACCTCCCTTTCTTTTTATCTCTACTACTTTAATGGCGGAAGAGCCTATATCAATACCAATTGCACTACCCGAATTAGAGCTATTCCCAATAGAACTAACACTAGAAAGGATTTTTGAAAATGGATTCTGCATTTATGTAAAAATTATATTAATTAAAAAGCGTAATCTGTGGTAAAATACTATTAAAGTATAACATATGGGTTTTTTAAACACTATCAAAAATAGCCTACTGGATATAGTCTTCCCTCTTAATTGCCTATCTTGCGGTAAAACAGGTTTTTATCTATGTGAAGACTGCGTTCTGGATTCCCCGCAAGCCCAGCGCCCTACTCTGCCGTGGATATACCCTATGTATGACTATCGCCACCCAGCCATTAAGAAATCTATTGCTTTTCTTAAATATAAGGGTAGGAGAAAAATAGTGGACGTTTTTGCTAAGCACATGCATGGAATGATACTTGAAGAACTCTCTGAGCTAGGACCTATGGAAAACTTCCAAAATCCCCTCCTTATACCAATACCGCTTGCACCTAAGAGGTTTAAAGAGCGTGGATTCAATCAAGCAGAGCTTTTGTGCCGGCAATTAATCAAAGAGGATGAAGACAAAAATTTCGTGCTTATGACAGGTGTATTACTAAAGCCTAAAGATACAATTCACCAAGCCAACATCAAAGACCGTGGTGAAAGACTCCGCAACCTTTCAGGCTCTTTCATTATTAAAGACAAGGAGGCTGTATTAGGAAGAAATATAATACTTATAGATGATGTGGTGACTACTGGTTCTACCCTCTCGGAAGCCAGAAAGACATTAAAGCTAGCTGGAGCTCGCAAAGTAATAGCCTTCACTATTGCTCATTAGAAATTGTGAGGCAAGGCCTCACAATTTTAAATTAATGAATTATGCTGTCGAGAATACTTTTTAATTTTTCGGCATTAGTGGCCGACTGGCCCATTAAACCAAATTGATTCACATCCGCCTCGAGATTTTTATACTTTAATTTGAAACTTGTTTTCAAAACAACTATAACATTAGCAATTCCAAAGAGTTTTTCAAGAGGACCTTGTTCTATAACCACCCTATCTATGTTTTCATAGGGAAAAGTTAATTCTTCTGCATCTCTAACTGCTCTATGAGAGATGGTTGAGAGATTTAATCGAAACTCATATTGTCGCTTCATCCGAAACGAAAAAATAATATTACTTAAATAGACCATTGCAAAAGCTATGGTAATACTTATTAGCCACTCAAAATTATTATTGCTCCAAGCAATATAAATATCAATAAAATAAACAGATATTGCTACACCTAATATGAAAAAGAATCTAGCAATTAGTTGTAAAAATAACCAATTGTATGATATTGGGAAGTTTCTATTAGAAATCTCCTCGCCTTGATAAATGAATGCCATTAATTTTGACTATAAGTTGGCGCTGCAGTTACTTGAGCCGACTTATCTTTAAGCATATAAATTACAACTATACCGATAGCGTTTAAAGGTAGTAGTAGAAATATCCATACCCAATGTCTACCTCTCGAATTTAACACTAGTATTAATCCATAAATTAAAACGACAAGACACGAGATGGCCAAAACCTTAAAAATAGGAATAAAAGGTATTAGACCAGGAAATGTTTCTGATGTTGAAAAGACAGGTAAACCATTAAACAAAATTCCTAAAAGAAACCCTGCCCAAACCAATTTATTGCCCTTACTATATTGTTGCTTCTGCATATATTTTAAATAATATTGTTAAAACTTTCTAATACCTAAAGCATACCCCCCCCTAGAAATAAATCAAGCAAAAGGCAATCCTACTCAGTAAGAAATCCCCCGCTTTGGTGGTTCCACAAGTCCGCATACACACCATCTTGCTTGATAAGGTCTAGATGTGAACCCATTTCTATTATTTTGCCTTTTTCTAGGACCACAATCCTGTCCATTTTCTGAATTGTTGAGAGTCTGTGTGCCACTACTATAGTAGTTTTGTTTTTCATAAGTTCCCCTAAGGCTTCTTGAATATGAGCCTCACTTACACTATCAAGTGAGCTTGTGGCTTCATCAAGCACTATTATTGGAGCATTCTTAAGCATGGCTCTGGCTATCGCCACTCTCTGCCTCTCTCCACCAGAGAGCTTAACCCCGCGCTCGCCTACCATAGTGTCATAGCCCTTAGGTAAACTTGAAATAAATTCATGCGCGTGAGCCTTCTTGGCTACCTCAATTAGCTCTTCATTAGTGGCCTCAGGCTTTCCGTAACTAATATTTTCTTTTATGGAACGATGGAAGAGTATAGACTCTTGGGGCACGTAAGATATAACTGAACGCAAATCATTTTGAGTTATGTCTTTTATGTTTTGCCCATCTATTATGACACCACCAGCCGTAGTGTCTGCAAAACGAAGTAGTAGTTTGGTAATAGTAGACTTTCCTGCGCCAGAATGCCCGACTAGACCTATACGCTCTCCAGGAGAAATCTCTAAATTAAAATTATTTAAAACCCCCACTCCACCCGCGTAAGAGAATAGTACGTTTTCAAAAACGATATGTCCGTTTTTAATTTTTAATTCTTGTGGATTCTGTGGGTCCACAATATCATTGGGTGTGTCAAAAATCTCCACCACTTCTTGCATCTCAGTTAGTGCCTTAACAGCCTTAGACAGGGATCTGCCTAAGTTCCATAAAATCATAAAGATTGTCACCATGTAAGTCTGGGCCAGAATAAATGTCCCCACAGATATCCTGCCCATTTGCCATAACTTTAAATTTACAAAAAGTACAGTTATTTGAAGAACAAATATCATTGTGGCCTTGACCACGTTTTGGAAATTATCAAAATTCCAGGCCTGCAACCTTTTCTTCTCCTCGTCTTTGGTAACCAAACCAAATTCAGAACTTTCCTTGTGGTCACCGCTAAATATCTTAATGTTTAAAATATTTGAAATTGCATCAGAAAAATGCGCCGTAACCAAAGAGTCCGCCTGTGCTTCTAGAGAATCCAGGGCAATCTTTTTCTTGATAAACCAAAGAGTAACTAATAAATACACAAAAGCCCACCCAAGGAAAAACCAGGCAAGGGGTGGAATATTTATAAACAAGACGGTGATTACTCCAATCAAAGCGACAATTGAAAACCAGATTTGGAAGCTCAGTACATCAACTAACGTTTCAAATGATTTCTTGAAGCGTTTTGACTTAGCCACCAAACTTCCAGAAAAGTTGTTAGAGAAGAAATGGTACGAATGTTCAAGCAACCTGTTGAAAGTAAAATTATACAATTTCTCCATGATTTTACTTTGAAAATGGGCATTAGCATAATCCCCTGTTCTGAAACCTACGTTGTAAATAAGTATTAATCCAACAATAATAAAAGCTATATTCACAACCTCTCTATACACCACATCACGAACGCCCCCGGAAGAAAGCAGGTCTATGATGTCTCGGAAAAACAGAGGCATAACGATGTCGTTGATAGTAACACCAACTGCGTACCCCATAAAAATAAGGAAAAAAGACAACTTATGCTCCCTGACGTGTGGCCAAATATAGTGGAGAATCCTCCTAAAATTAACTTTCATAATTAAGAAATAAGTATATCAAAATAAATCTATTTTGTTTAGAGGCCTTTTAGCATACGCTCAATCTCTACTAATCTGTCATATTTGCATTTACGCTCAATCTGACCAGGTGCACCTGCTTTGATAAATGGACAATCTAAGCCTACTGCCAAATCGGCAATAAATGTATCCGTGGTTTCTCCGGAACGATGAGAAATAATGGGTGCCCAATTATTTTTTTTGGTTAATAAGACAGCCTCTATGGTCTCGGTTAAGGTACCAATTTGATTTAATTTAACTAGAACTGAGTTAATTGCTTTCATTTCCATGGCCGTATTAATTCTTTGGATATTAGTAACGGTCAAATCATCCCCTACAATATTTACTTTATCTCCCAACCTAGAAGTTAGCTCTTTAAATCCAGCCCAATCATCTTCAGCAAGGCCGTCCTCGATAGACATTATAGGGTATCTAGAAGTTAATTCCTGATAATACTCCACCATCTCAGTTGAGGTTTTATTTATTTCCCCACCATTTGTTTTAAGATGATAATTATTATTTGTATATAAATTAGAAGCAGCAACATCCAGACCTATCTGCACTTGATTAAAATCAAAACCGGAATCCGTAATAGCTTGTGATAATAATCCTAACGCTTGTTCGGTGCCAGAGAGATTAGGTGCATATCCTCCTTCGTCACCTTTATTTGTTCCATAATTATTATCTTTTAGAATTTTCTGCAAGCTTGAGAAAACTTTTTCGCTTGTTTTTATTTTATCTTCAAAAGAATTAAATCCACTAGGGATAATCATAAACTCTTGAAAATCTAAATTGTTGCTGGAATGCTGGCCGCCATTGATGATATTTAACATTGGTGTAGGTAGACTGAATTTTGTATTTTGAGCCAAGCTACCAATATATTGAAAAAGCTCTTTCCCCTCAGCATTAGCATATGCTCTAGCGAAAGCTAAAGATACACCCAATATGGCGTTAGACCCGAGACGACTTTTGTTTGCGGTGCCGTCTAGGGTATTCATAGCGTCGTCTAATGTTGATTGAGTAAATGCCTTCCCATGTAATAAGTTGTTAATATCGGAGTTAATATTATTAATAGCTTTCTCAACACCTCGCCCGTCATACCTAGATTTATCACCATCTCTCAGTTCTAACGCTTCGTGGACGCCTGTGCTCTTTCCGGAAGGCACTGAAGCTTGCCCCAAAAAACCACCTTCTAGCTCGCAAGAAGCTGTGATTGTTGGATTCCCCCTAGAATCCATTATCTCTTTAGCCTGTACTGTGAGAATTTTATACATTTACAAAGGATTGATTATATTTGAACTACTTATATGTTTACTGGCCTCTATGATTATTTTATTCATATGCTCTACTGCCTCAACAGGATACTTACCTATTGTGGTTTCCTCTGAAAGCATCACAGCATCTGCGCCTTCTAGGACAGCGTTAGTCACATCGGTGACCTCTGCTCTAGACGGTGTATTATTCTCAACCATAGAGAAAAGCATCTCTGTGGCTACTATGACTGGTTTATTTAGATTTTTAGAAATTTTAATTATATTATCTTGCACAAAAGGTATCTGCTCTATTGGGATTTCTCTTCCTAAGTCTCCCCTAGCCACCATCACCGCATCAGAATTTTCTATTATTTGTTCTAAATTTCCCAGAGCCATTTTCCTTTCGATTTTAGCAATTATTTTTTGTTTGCCATTATGTTTGCTGATGATTTTGCGACAATACAAGATATCCTCTACACTGCCAACGAAAGACACCGCTACGTAATCCACATTATAAATTGCTGCGAATTCTATAAATTTCTCATCCTGGGTAGTAATTGCCGAAGAATTGTGTGTGTAAGTATGGCCATTAATTTCTTGAATGCGAGGACCGGGCAAATCGACAATAATAGGTATGTGTCGGCGGAGCTCCTCCTCAAATTTCCTAACGATAGATATTGTGTCCAATCTTGAAGACAAATCTCCCCATGAGAAGTTAAAACGCACAGCACTTAGATTGCTTTCTAGCATAGCCCTCAGTATTTCATGTTTTGAAGATGAAGGTCCGATAGTGGCGACAATTTGCGGTAGGTTTGTTATCATAAAAATTATATAGTGTTTTGTCTAATTTCTTTATTGAGACTATAACCATCTTGGTCTGTATCATAAATGACAATGACTCCAAATGGAAATTCTACCTTGGATATATCCTTATCTGAGATATTCTCAATATATTTTATTAATGCACGCAATGAATTACCATGGGCAATAACTAAAACATTTTTACCTTCGATAACTTTTGGTAAAATTTCCTTCAAATAAAAAGGTACGATTCTTTGATACACCACCGCCAAGGACTCTCCGTTCGGTATTGGATAATCCCAAGAGCGACGAATTTTATCAAATTCCAGAGGCCCAAGTAATTCTTCTATTTCACTTTTATTTTTTCCAGTATAATCCCCATAATCCCTTTCATTTAAAGCCGGACTATGGATAGTGGGAATTTCTGTTTTTTTGCAAACATCTAAGATGCAGGACAACGTCTCTATTGTTCTAACTTGCATAGAGGTAAAAGCGCAATCAATAGGAACATCTTTGATCAACAACCCCATTCCGGACGACTGCTCCATGCCGTACTCTGTCAGATGAACATCTGTGGATCCTGTCCACTTGCCTAGCTTGTTCCACTCTGATTCGTGGTGTCGTGCGATGATTAATTTCCCTTTCATAAATTATTTATTAACTGTATTCTTCACATCTTTACCCTCAAAGAAATCGATGATGTTTTGTGCTGCTAATTCTGCCATTTCATTCCGCGCTTCTATGCTAGCAGACCCGATATGTGGAGTTAAAATAACATTTGATAAATTCTTCAAACCTGAACCAATCTCTGGCTCAAACTCGAAAACATCTAACCCAGCGCCGGCAATTCTATTTTCCTTCAGAAATATTTCTAAGCTTGCTTCGTCCACCACAGGACCACGGGAAGTATTTATTAAATATGCTGATTTTTTCATTAAACTCAGTCGCTCTTATTAAATAAGGTGTTTAGTGGAAGCTAGTAGTGGCACATGCAAACTTACAAAATCTGCTTGCGGTAGAATCTCTTCCACAGAAGAATAGTAAGTCGCTGAAGAACCATTTTCTAGTCTGTCATTTCTCTTGGTATCTGTATATATAACTTGCATATTGAGTCCGCGTGCTAAGGTGGCCACTCTTTCTCCTATACGCCCAGCACCAACTAGACCAAGGACCTTCCCTTCCAAATTGCTACCGATAAAATTCATTGGAGACCATTCCGTATATTTACCAGCACGGGTAAAGCCATCTGCTTCAACAATTCTTTTAGCTAGGGCAAAAATTAAAGCAATAGTGTGCTCTGCCACAGAAGATGAGGCTATTAAAGATGGTGTGTTTGTTACTGTAACACCTCGCTCTTTAGCTTCAGCAATGTCTAAATTGTCATAACCAATAGCGTAGTTGGAAAATATCTTTACATTTGGTGCTGAATCTAAAACTTCTTTATCTACTTTGTCCGTCAACACTGAAAGCACAGCATCATAAGATTTACCTTTTAACTGACTTATCAAGTCTTCTTTTGTAAGTACCTTGTCTGTGTTATTAAAATCAACATCATAACCCTTATCTTTTAGCATTTTTATGCCAACATCGGGTATTTGGCGGGTAATAAATATACTTTTATTCATAAGTGTATTTTACCATTTCCTTAAATATACTGCATTATTACAACTTGCGACTGTCATAGGCCCAATGGAGTAACGCTTGTCTCTGCTTGGGGCGACAGAAGATATCTCCTTTTCGGCAATTCTTACTTATTTGGCCGACATGTCTCCGGATGGCGTTCCATCTCTTGATTTGCCTTTCGTCGTCCTTGGTCCTTCTGCCTAGATAATATCTGCAATACCACTGGAACCATCCATACGGGTCTTGCTTGTGTATCCAGCCTTTAGCCTGCCAGACTGCAAGCGATTGGCTGGCGTTAACTTTGAAATAATTAAGCTCTTTGACTCTCCTGCCATCGGAAGACAATTTTACTCCATTAAACCAATCTAGAGGGAACTCTTTTGGAGGTTTTAAATAATAAGCTCCTCCAAAAACACCGAGCTTAAGCATTTGCTTCGGTGTTAGGTCAGGATTAAAACGCGGGTCAAACTTCTGCATAATATTATTTTCTAGGTAATGGGATAAACATACTGGTCTTTCTGGAATATTCGGTGAAATCTGGATGCTCCTTCATCTTACGCTCTAGCATCGGTATGCCAGAAACTTTCAAAATTAAAAAGGTAATGGTTAGCGGACCTATTAGTCCAAGGAGAGCGCCGGAAACTCCTATAGAAATAATCCAAATCCCCCACCAGCCCAAGACCTCTCCGAA
>CAYXDY010000021.1:0-8627 GCA_964463905.1 uncultured Candidatus Saccharibacteria bacterium | reverse complement strand
CAGAGGCCTAACAATTTAGCAGGGAAGCTTTATAAGGCAGGATTCAACATACTAGGTACTAGCCCGCTTGATATAGATAGAGCTGAAGACAGAAATAAGTTCTCAGCACTTCTTGATAAGCTGGGCATTCTTCAACCGAAATGGGCGAGCTTCACTTCTATGAAGGAAGCGTTGTCTTTCGTACAAGAAGTGGGATTTCCTGTTTTAGTGCGACCATCTTATGTGCTCTCTGGGTCTCTAATGCGAGTTTGTTATAGCATTGAAGCATTGAAGAATTTCGTCACCAAGGCCGCTAAACTGTCTCCAGATTTTCCTGTCACCATATCTAAATATGTAGAGCACGCCAAAGAGCTAGAGTTTGATGGTGTGGCAGAAGGCGGGGAAGTTATGATTTACGGCATATCAGAACACGTGGAGAATGCTGGGGTTCACTCAGGAGATGCGACTATAGTATTTCCAACCCAGAGAGTTTATGCTTCGACCGAACAGCAGTTGATTGTAATTTCAAAGAAAATAGTCAAAGAACTCAAGGTTACTGGACCATTTAATATCCAATATCTCGTTAAAGACAATATTCCGTATGTTATTGAAGTAAATCTGCGCGCTAGTCGAACATTTCCATTACTTTCCAAGGCGATGGATGCCAATTTCCCTGAGCTCGCTATAGATAGCTTCTTTGGTAAAGCAAAGAAGCATAATTATGTACACCCCAAGAGCGTGGTAGTGAAGTCACCACAATTCTCTTTCTCTAGATTATTAGGTGCCGACCCTGTGCTTAGAGTAGAGATGTCTTCTACTGGAGAAGTGGCCTGCTTTGGCAAGGATTATGACGAGGCATTACTTAAGGCGATAATGAGTACTAATAACTTTGATTTCAAAAATAAGAATGTACTTCTTTCACTCGGTGGATCGCTCAATAAAGCGAAATTTGTTGAAGCTGCAGAGACATTGTGCGCATTGGGATACAAGGTTTATGCTACTGACACCACAGCCGAATTTCTAAACAGCAATAGCTGTAAGGTAGAAGTGGTTCGCAAAGCCTTCGAACACGCCCCTAATGTTTTAGATATTATAGAAAACAAGAAGGTGGCCTTCGTGGTGAACTTAAGCGTTGAGAGTGGTAAAATAAAAGACGATGAAGCCAAGCGCCACTTGACTGACGGATTTCGAATCCGAAGAGCCACGGTAGATAACCAGATACCACTCTTTACTGATTTACACTTAGCGCGCGCCTTTATTAAAGCTTTAGCTAAATACGATATCAAAGACTTAGAAGTTAAGTCATATAAAGAATATTTGAATTAAAATGCACCACATTATTTCTGCCAACCAATTTAATAAAGAAGAAGTGGAGAAGATTCTTCTACGTGCAGAAGAGATGGAAAAGACTGTGCGTGAAAGTAAGGTGGAGAAGTTACTACAAGATAAGATGGTCGCAACAATATTTTTTGAACCATCTACTCGCACTAGGCTATCCTTTGAGACAGCTGCTCTTAAATTAGGAGCTCATGTTATAAGCGCTGAGAATGCAATGGAGAACTCTTCGGCTCATAAAGGGGAGAGTATAGAAGATACGACCAAGATATTGTGCTCGTATGCTGATGTTATAGTTATGCGACATCCGAAAGCGGGGACAGCAGACGCTGCCACCAAGGTTGCCACCAAACCAATAATTAACGCCGGAGATGGGGCCAATCAGCACCCTACTCAAGGGTTGCTTGATTTGTACACTATTAAGAAAGAGCTCTCTAAATTAGAAGGTCTCAACATAGGCTTCGGCGGAGATTTATTAAACAGCCGGACACTCAAGTCTCTGGTCCCACTACTTAGACTCTACTCCAACAACAAATTTTATTTCATGTCTCCGAAGGAGCTTGAGCTACCTCGACAATTTATTGAAGATTTAGAGAAAAATAATATCGCTTACGAAGAGGCGCGAAGCCTAGAAGAGAAGATAGGGGAGCTTGATGTTATGTATATGACTCGAGTCCAGAAGGAGAGATTTGCCACAGAGGAGGATTACAATAAAGTTAAAGATTTATTTATCCTCAAGACTGACCATTTAAAGAAAATGAAAAAGAGTGCAATAATTATGCACCCTCTTCCGAAGATAAACGAAATAGAGCCACTTGTAGACCTAGACCCTAGAGCCGTCTACTTCCGCCAAGCCGAAAATGGACTATATGTCCGAATGGCGTTATTGTGTTATGTGTTAGGTCTATAAAGAAAACAATAATTTAAGCTTGCTGTCGATTTCTTTTAGAGATTTAGCATCTAACGATCCGATTTCTCCCAAGGCGATTGATTTTTCTAGGGTGGCGATTTTAGCCAATTTAATCACTGAATCCACCTTCAGACCATTTTCTTTACTTGGTTTTAGTTTTACTTCAAAAATACCAACTTTTTTTGTTGGCTTGGAAGAAATAAAACAAGCGATGAAATCATCTTCTTTCCCAGAATAAAGTACAAGTGCTGGTCTTACTTTATGCCCCGAGAGGTCAGTAAAAGGGAAGGGCACAAGAATAATTTTTCCTTTATGCATATGTTTTCTTCAAGTCGCTCGCGTTGTAAATGTCTGGCTCATCTTTCAGAAAATTGAAGCTTCTGGAACTAGTATTTATATTAGTGATGTCGTTGAGGTCTTTATTGTAGTTGGCAGGAAAGGATATAACCACAGCATCAATAGAATTCCGTCTACCAATAGCGAAAGATTCTCCACGGTACTTAACCCGGTCAATTAAAACCTTGATATTTTTCCTAGTGTCGGTAATGCTTATTGTCTTCATATGTACATATTGTACACTAATTACTTGTAAAATGCAAAATTATTTTTAACCCCTATTCTTATGTAGTATAGCAATCACTTGGCGGTTTAGCCGCCAAGTAGGCTATATTACCAAAATCTAGGCTGATTTTGATGGGATTGGGCTGTTTTATAGCTAGGCAAGACCTAGCTAGTTTAGCCCTTGTTGCTTTATCACTTATTTGATACTATTTTAAGTATGGATCAAGCACCAAAACCAAGTCAGCCTTTAGCAGGTTACGAAGATGATGGTATGAAATATACACCAGAAGGTGAGGTAAAATCACTTACCAGAACTCAATTGAGCAGTATGATTCACGGTCGCATGACTGTTAGTAACACAGCAGAATGGGATGAGGATATGCATCCCAGAGTTGATAGGTTAGCAGTCGGAGAAACAACTGTACTGGAGGGTGGAGCTTATGAATATATGAAAGTAACAAAAACATCAAGCAATGCTTTCGATGTAGAATATGGAAGCTACGATTATGTTTAGTGTCGCGAGTTTACGAGTAAGAGAAAATGTCGAATTACGCACACTATCTCCTTCAGATGCGCAAACACTCTTTAATGTAACAAACAAGAATGATTCACATCTTCGCCAGTGGCTTCCGTGGCTAGATGATGATAAGACAGTAGCTGATACCGAGAATTATATTAAAGGAAGTAATGAAAGATTATCTAAGAATGAAGGCATTGATTTTTCTATTTGGCATGAGAATCAGTTAGTTGGTGGAATCGGAATATATCCCTTGAATATGGTCCATAAAAAAGCTTCTCTCGCTTACTGGCTTGCCGAAGAATTCCAAAGTAAAGGAATAATGGTTGATTCTTTTAAAGTTACCATTAAATATCTGTTTGAAGAGTTAAAATTAAATCGAATAGAAATTTGTTGTGCTGTTGGGAACGCTAAAAGCTCCGCACTCCCTAAAAAACTCCGGTTCACTTATGAGGGTATTTCAAGAGAATCAGAATGGTTGTATAACCGATTTATGGATATGGAAGTGTATAGTCTACTTGCCAAAGAGTACAGATAGAGCCTAAAGCACTATTTGAGTTTAGCTAGACAAGACCTAACCAACTACCACAATAGCAACGGCCGTGGTTATTGTGGTATAAGGTTTTATGAGTTTAGACTTGGTTTTCCAAGAACTGGAATATTCTCTCGTTAGTTAAGACATTCTCAGCATGAGCGCGGGCTCTCTCCGGGTCGGCGTCTTTGTAATGCTCTAATATGTGAGCTACTTCTTTAGATACTGCTTCTCCGTCGGCTACTATGTTTTCTGTTTTAGCTATTTCGTTTAAGATAAGAGCTAGCTTGGCCTTCTTCTCGCCGTCATTACGAAACTCTTTGCGTAGGTCTTCTACTGTCTTGTTGATATGCTTCAAATAATCCTCAAATTTAAGCCCCATTTGAGTAATGTCGCCCTCCATTTTATAGAGGATTTTGTTCACTTCTAGGTCTATTAGTATTTCTGGCACTTCAAGAGTACTCTTTTCTATAATTTCTTCTATTAGCTTAAGGCGAGTCTTCTCGCGAGCTTGGTTTACTTTCTCAATCTTTATGTTCTCTCGGAGCTTAGTCTTGAAGTCTTCTACTCCTTCGAAGGGGCCAAGGCCTTTAACAAATTCATCATTGAATTCTGGAAGCTCTGGTTCTATTTTAGTTTTATCCGCTCCCTCCTCAATGTTTTGTGCTTCTTTAATATCTATCTTAGGTGCTCTAGCCTTGCGAATATCCATGATGGTGCTCTCCAATTCTTCATCAGTTACTTCCGCATCTTTCTTATCCTTATTGTCTTCGTCTACTATTTTCTTACTGATAGCTTTATAATCAGCGAGCTTTATTTCTGGCAAGATAGCAGTCTTTATTTTGAATCCTAGAGGATTGTTGCGAGCGAGCTTGGTGATAGCTATCTCGGGTCGGCTTATTGCATCGATCTTCTCTTCTTTTAATATTTTCTCGTAGTTTGCAGATAACGCCATCTCCGCCATTTCTTCCAAGATGCTTATCTCGGGGATATTGGCCACAAGCACGCTCTCTGGCACCTTGCCTGGGCGGAAGCCATCAAGCTTGGCATTCTTACCGAGTTTCAGAAGAGCTTTTTTGTAATAAGATTCGAATACACCTGCCTCGATTTCTCCTTCTATTTCTACCTCACTTTTAGGTAATTTAGTTACTTTGCAATTTATTTTATCAGACATTTTTTGATTCTATATTTATTATTAGTCTTTGTCAAAAAAGAGCTCTTCCGAGCTCTTTTCATAATTACTCAAGGTTCTCTATATTGACTTCACTTTCCATTTCGGTGTTTTTTATTTCCTTAAGTAGGGCATCTATGCCTTCCGAATCCTCGGCGGTAATCTCCTTTTGGGTATCTTGCTGTATTGTCTTATCCTCTATTGCTGAATCCGATTTTTCGTCTGACTTTAGGATGTAAGCAATTCCCACAATTAAGATTACACTCAATATAAATAACAATGCTACTCTGTTTTTAGACATATTTTTTTTGTGCATTTAATTTTTTAATCCAGCTGTGGCTTTTAGCTTAGCTACAAGAGAATCACGAAGAGCCCTCGCGGACTTAACCAGCTCAGCGTTAGCTTCTCTGCTTGATGTGTTTATACTGTTTATCACACCCTGAAGCACTTCTTTACTCTCCTCCGTTAGTTCTTCAATTGACAGAGCAAGGATTGTTTCGGCTTCAATAACCTTGACCCCAGCGAGAGCAAGCTTAGAATTGGCTTCAGTTATAAATCTTTCCGCCTCTTCAGTATTCACACCTCTCTTATTCATCTTTTCTATTTGAATCGTTACTCTTTCACTTTGATCCTTTATTCTTGATAGCATTTCTTCCAGCTTTTGCACAACCACTTCTCGTGCTTTAATTCTGGCTTCAAGCATTTCTATCCTAGCTTCGTCTTGCTCAGCTACAATACTAAGCCTTAAGTCAGCTATTCTAATTCTTAGGTTTTCTTTTGAAGCTTCTTTTGTTTGGGCGACTTGCGGCTCAGCTACTGGCTCTTCAGCACGCATCATAGAGCTACTTGTATTGGTTCTAAGTTGCATTAGAGCTTCCTCTCTTCTTGTCCTAGCATCCATAGGTGCAAGCTCCTCTCTTTGAGCCTTAAGCCTTGCTTCTGCTTGCATAACCTTCTCCGCTGTGGTCATAGGAGCCACTACTGGAGCTTCTACAACTTGTGTAATTACCTCCTTTTCTACCTCAACAGACACAGATGTGTCCAACACTTGCGCTTGAGCCTCTGTGCTCATAAGAGCCAGAAGAGCTAAAATACCTATATATTTATTCATATTTTTTAATTTAAGACTTAATTACACACATGGCCTCTAATGCTTGGGCCTCGATGAGAGTATACCACAAAAGAGGGTATTTTCCAAGAGGAAAGGGTAAATTGTTCATAACTCCAGAGAGCCTTATTTTAAGGAACAAAAAAGCCCTTAAGGTCACCTTAAGGGCTTTTTTGTTTATTTATTCCAGCTTGGGTGCGTATTCTTTCTGATATCGCTCTTCACATTCTGATATGATTTTCAACGCCTCGTCTTTCTCAAAGAATCCTAAGACCTTACAGGTTCCAGGCTTCTTTAGGTCCTTGTAATGCTCGAAATAGTGTTCAACCTCCTTCTGCCAGTGTGTTCCTAGGTCTGCCAAGGTTTGAATGTGTTCCATCCGCTTGTCGTCAGAGAGCACGGTTATTATCTTATCGTCCCTTTCTCCACCATCCTCAAATTTCATTACTCCAATAACTCTAACTTCCGCAAGAGATCCAGGCACTAATGGCTCGGTAATGTTGGCTATAACAAAGTCCAGCATATCATTATCTTGGTCCCATGTCTGTGGTACCAAGCCATAGCCCACTGGATAGGCGAGGGAAGAGTAGCCGACGCGGTCTAGCTTGAGCTGTCCGGACTCAGTGATAAATTCATATTTATTAATAGAGTTGGCATTGATTTCTACCAAGCCATTTAGTATACCCTTTTCTTTATCTGCGAATGCTGGAAGAACATGCAATAAGTTGAGCATGTACTTCGAAGGTTTATGATTTATGTTTGCCATGAGATTAGTGTAATCCTATTCCTCTTTCTTTTCAAGAGGAGCTTCTTCTATTTCTTCCGATACTTCTTCTTTAGATTCCTTATCTTCAGATAGACCGTCACCCTTGATGTCTATCTTCCATCCTGTGAGCTTGGCGGCTAAGCGTACATTCTGCCCGCCTTTACCTATTGCTAGAGATAGCTGGTCGTCGGATACTTCTACGGTGGCCTTGTGCTCAGCTTCGTCTATTTCAATAGATATGACCTTGGCTGGAGATAGGGAATTGGTAATGAACACCTTCGGGTCTTCGCTCCAAGGGATAATATCTATCTTCTCCCCACCGAGTTCATTTGTTATTGTATTTACTCGTGTTCCTTTTTGCCCGACACAAGAGCCCACCGGGTCTATGTGTTCGTCATTAGAATGCACAGCTATCTTACTTCTTGCACCGGCTTCACGGGCAATAGACTTGATTTCTACTACACCATTCTGGATTTCTGGAGCTTCTTGGGCAAAGAGAGATTCAATAAACTTAGGGTGAGTACGAGAAAGACGAAGGTTGATACCTCTTGGTGTGTCTTCTACAGAGTAGAGATACGCACGGATTCTAGAACCACGCTGGAAGAACTCTCCAGGGATTTGCTCTTCGCCTGGGAGTACTCCAGTAGCTCTATTGAAGTCTATGTAGACATTGCCCCGCTCTATCTTCTGGACTACTCCACTTAGTATTTCTCCTTCTTTGGTGCCGTATTCATCTATTATAGATGTGCGTTCTGCTTCACGAATCTTCTGAATTATAACTTGCTTGGCAGTCTGAGCAGCTATACGGCCGTAGTCATCCTTGGCTTCGAGGGGGAATATGATTTCGTCGTTTAGTTCTACATCTTTCTTTATCTTCTTAGCGTCTTCAAGCATTATGTGATGCTCGCTGTTGAAGAAGGCTCGCTCATCACCATCGTTCATAGAATACTCAGCATCATCTTGGTCTTCCATCTTGGTGATGCTTTCGTCTACTACTATTTTAACTTGGTAGAAATTGGTCGCACCTGTATCTAGGTCGAACTTGGCGCGAATTATCTGGCCCTTCTTGCCGTAATCCTTCTTATAAGCAGCGGCCATGGCCTGCTCTATGGCGTCTAAGATTTTATCTTTTGGGATTTTCCTCTCTTCTTCTAGTTGTTCTAATGCTGATTTGAATGTTTTAAGGTCTAACATATATTTAATTGTTATTTAATTGTTAATATAAAAACGTAAAAGCCCCGCTTCTGACAGGACTTGTATGAGGGAATATTAGCATATTGGCCCTAATAATGCAATCCAAAATTAGAGATTTTTACGATTTTTAGCAATTTGTCTATTTGAGGTATAGGGCCTATATTACCAAAATCTAGACTGATTTTGGTAGGATAGCCTGTAAAATAAGGGTTTTATAGCAAAAAAGTTATTCACAAGTTATACACATATGAGCCTTGCCTTTTTGACAAAAGGCGTTTTTGGGAGTATAATAGTTAAGGAATGTTACGGTTGTAGATCGTCCGTTTTGGACGAAGCAATCCGTTGACAACAGGGAAAGAGGTGCTCAGATGACCAAGCGTTTCGCGCTCGTCCTGATGGCGCTCGTCCTGAGTGCCGTCAGTATTGCTTGCGGAGGAGCTCCCTCCGCACCGGGCAACAACCCGGTCGTGAACCCACCGGTGGTGAACCCGCCGACACCGCCCGTTGCATTCTCTCTGGCGTCACTCACGTCGGAAGAGAGAGCCCTGGCAGCC
>CAYXDY010000020.1:0-9079 GCA_964463905.1 uncultured Candidatus Saccharibacteria bacterium | reverse complement strand
GCTCACTTCATGGTAGAGGTCGATGCTGCTAACTTTGGAATCAGAAAGGGGGAAGTCATTATCTACCTCCTCAAGAAGACCAAGCGGGCGGGGATCTACGAAGGGACTGATTCTTACCGAAGTCTCTATCGGATTTCACCCTATCTTGCTGGCGGCAAGGGGATCTCTAATTCCAGCCATGAGATCTTCCCAGTGAAGCATCTCAACGAAGATGGGCTTATCAATGCCGAAGCATTCGCCGCGTTCATCAAGACACACAAGACCCAGTAGTTTCTTGAGACTGCGGGGTGTAAGGGTCAATTACGGCCGGAGGACGACCAACGTTCCATCCGGCCGTTTCTCTTTTTGTCTTAACGTATCGCTGGAACTTTAGTAAATGAGTTTTAAAGGAGTTTAATAAACATACCAATCGTGGCTCACATCAATTAATAGAAATCCCACAAAATTCTCCGATGTCTAAAGTAGGCAAGTAGGGCGGCGAGAGCAAGTATCCAAGCTAATAACGGCCCTGGGGTGTATATATCAGCAATCTCCCAAAGGTTTACTTTGTCTAGAGAAATACTACCGTTTACCGTAGCTAGATTATCCATCAAGTTCTCGTCTTGTGTATCTACATAACCGATGTTTTCCTCAATACTTTTGATTTGGTTATTTATATTCAAAAGGTTGCTTTGATAATTTTTATTTGCTGAGGCAGATTGGCTTTGTATGTTAGCTTTCTCTGTTTGCAACTCAGAGAGTCTGTATTCAATTGCGATTCTTCTGTCATAGGAAGCATTCGGCCACTCATTCTGGAGTAATGCTGTCTCTGTGTTTATTGCCTTTATTCTTGAAGAATATGAGCTAGATACTTTATTGTGGTTATTGGTGAGCTGAGTTTTATCATTTTTTAGGGAGGCAAGCGTTTGGTCTAGGTTGGAGCGCTGTGTTTCCAATGATTGCTTTTGAGGCAAGAGGTTCTCGGAGCTAGTATTCTCGGTTATTAGCTTTTTACTAGAGAGCTCCTTTACTTGAGTTCTGAATATTTCAAGTTTGGTCGCAGGTATAGCGAAGCTTACATAACCATAATCCTCTCCACTGTTGGATGTATCAACTCGTCCACCTAAGCCCCGTACCAATATTTCTATTTTAGAAGTTGCATCGTTAATACTGCGGGTTTTAATATTGGCACTATAGGAAGTTTTCAAGAATTCACGGTTGTCTGTGATAGGAATGTTGCCTTGATAACCACGATAGTAATCAGGAGCTATCGATGATTCTGCCGTCACTCCAGCAGAAGGAGCCATTGGGTAGGACATTGTAGTGATTCCACTATTTGTAGTAGGGTAAGCATTTTTTAAATTCAAAGAGCTTCCAACGAAAACAATCACAGCCAATGTGGCAAATGTCATAGATAGCCAAGGGTAAGGAGTTGGGATGGGTCTTGGTGATGGTGTCGAAAAAGGAACCTTAGCAAGAATCTCGCTTTTCAAGGCTGAGTTGTTAAGGGGTAATTTCGCTTTACCCTTACCCCAAGATTTTAAAATGTCGTGAATGTGTGTTTTATTCATATTGTGTGTTGGTTAGGGATCTCACATTTTTTAATATTCTATGCATCTTTACTCTTACAGCCACAGAGTTCATCTGGAGCAATTTGGCAATTTCTGAAAAGGATAAATCTCCTATATATCGTAAACGTACGAGCTCTCTATCTTCTTCAGAAAGTTTATTAAGTATCTGGCTTACGAATATCGTACTTTCGTTGTCATCTTCTGCTACTTCAGTGTCGTGTAGCTCTGGGTTGTACGGCACCTCTCGACCACTCTTACGCCAATGCATCCGCATCTCGTTTTTGGCAATACTAAATACCCAAGCAGAAAACTTTCCACGATTGTCGTAGCTCGGTAGTGCCTCGATGGCTTTAAGCCAAGTGGTCTGCAAAATATCGTCCGCCAGGGGACGGTTCCGTAAGGTATTTATTAGATATCCGTATAATTTGGGTGTAATCTCATCCCAAAGCTTTGCAATTGCTTCTTTGTCCGGGGTCATAATTTAATTTTTAAACGCGTCTATACAGATACAATGCAAAAGAAGGGTGGAATGTTACAAGCTAGACAGAACGTACCTTTACGTTTTGTTTCTTGTCTTTATCCACTTTCTGTAGTTTTATAGTAAGCAAGCCGTGCTTCTCAGTGGCCTCCGCTTCTTCTGGCTCTACTTCTTGGGGGAGGAGAATAGTTCGAGAGAACTTACCCCAATACAGCTCTTTGGTAAAGTAATTTTCTTCATCGATAGTACGATGCTCTTCGCGCTTGCCTCGTATTGTTATCATATCGCGAGCTATAGTGAGCTCTAGGTCGTCCGGCTTTACTCCAGCTACCATTGTTTGTACAACAATGTCATTAGCAGTCTGATATACATCTACTGTAAGCTCAGCTTCTTCATTTTCTTCTTCTAGCCAAGTGTTATTGTCATCGTCCTTTTTTTCATGCTTACCAGCCTTGGAAATCTTTTTCGGATCCTCGTATTCTTCTTCGTCTATGCGCGCTGTTCCAGTTAGTCTTTCAAAGAAACTTCTTTTTTTATTTTCCATAAATATATTAGTTATAAAGTTAATAAAGCTTTCAAGTTATAAAGTCTTAAACCAATCTTCTTAATTTTTCAAAAACAAGCATTACTATTATTGTTGCGACCCATAAGAAAGCAAAGACTGTTAAGAAATCACTTCCGTTATTTCTAATTATAAAAAAATTAAATGCACTATGCAAGGCTGTGGCGAGTGTCAATCCGAAAATCAAGTGTAAAAATTTATGAAACTTACTCAAATGTAGAGCAAAGCCTATAGAAATACCTATAATACCACTGCAAACTGTATGAAGTAGGGTTGCACCTAAGAATCTTAGGTGTCCAGTTAGAAGACCTACAGTAGTATCTCCAAGAGAAATTGGTTGTATGAGGTAGAGAGTGTTTTCGAGGGCTGCAAATCCTAGTGCTGCTGTGATGAGGTAGATAGGCCAATCGATAGGTTCTTCTGCGTGTCCACTTTGATAAATTATTACAGCCACAGCAATTAGCTTGATAACTTCTTCGGCGGTAGCCATTGCTATCATTTCTAGGTTGGCATCAATCATGAACCCTTTAATAAACTTCTGGATTTCGAGCACGAAGAAAACGGAAGTCATTCCTAAGATAAATACTATAGCGAGTAGTCCAGTAGGCTCAGGATTTCTCTTATCTTCTTTGAGCCAGAACCAGAGCCATAAGAGAGAAGGTATTATTCCTCCTAAGAAAGCTAAACCTAAGGTTTTAGGGTCGGACCACATTTGGCTTTATTGTACCTTCTACCTCGGAAAATGGCCAATTTTCAACCATTAATAACTTTTTATTTTTATGAGGTAGCATAGACCATATTTCTTCGGTTACGAATGGTATGAAGGGGTGTAGGGCTCTAAGAAGGGTGGTAAGCTGATGGTAGAGGAGGGCTCGAGCGGAATCAGTATTGGCTCCAGTCTTCTCGCTCTCTATAATCTTAGCCTTAGAGCGTTCTATTATTACATCTGCGAAGGTGTGCCAGAAGTAGTGGTAGAGCTTCTCGGCGACTATGTAGAATTTGTACTCATCCATTTCTTTGGTAATTTCTTTTAAGAGTGCTTGCAATTCATCATGAGACTTCTGGTCTTCTTCGTCATACACGGCAGGAGCTTCTATATCTATGTCTTTAGTATTGTCTAAGACGAAGCGGGTAGCATTCCAGATTTTGTTGGCGAATTTACCGTATCCACGAATTCTGTCCTCGGCGAGTGCGAGTGATGTGCCGGGAGTATTGCCAACTGTCATACCCATACGAAAAGCGTCGGTACCGTATTTATCAGTGAGTGTTAGTGGGTCTATGACGTTGCCCTTACTCTTACTCATTTTCTGGCTTTTGGCATCGAGAACCATTCCGTGCAGGTATACACTATTAAATGGTACTTTATCTGTTACGTATAAGCCGAGCATTATCATTCGGGAAACCCAGAAGAATATAATGTCTCCACCTGTTTCCATCACACTAGTTGGGTAGAAGGTCTGGAAATCTTTGCTATCTGGGTACCCAAGAGATATAAATGGCCATTGTCCAGATGAGAACCATGTGTCGAAGGTATCATTGTCTTCTCTGACTTCGCTATCACATTTAGAACATTTCGTAATTGTATTTTCTAAATCAACCATGCCGTGTCCGCAATTTATACAAATTTTAGCAGGTATTGGTATACCCCAGACTATTTGCCTAGAAATATTCCAATCCATTATATTTTCAAGCCAGTACAAGGTTATTTTCTTGTAGTGATCAGGAAGATAAGTAATTTCTCCAGCATTTATTTTTTGAAGCGCTTTCTCGGCGAGGGGTTTCATCTTTACGAACCATTGGCTCTTTATCTGGGGTTCTATTACGGTGCCGCATTTGTAGCAGGTGCGTACTACGTGCTTGTATGAGTCGTCTACCTTTTCTACCAAGCCCTTGCTTTGTAACTTTTCAATAATAAGTGGACGAGCTTTCTTGATATGAGTACCAGCAAATTCTCCAGCAATCGGGAGGAGCTTGCCATTCTCATCTATTATTTGTTCTTTATCTAGCTTGTGTCGTTCTGCTATCTCAAAGTCAGCATTGTCGTGCCAAGGAGTTATGGTCATAACTCCCGTACCGAACTCCATATCTACAGCCTCGTCTTTTATAATAGTGGCTTCTATTGGTCCGTTGATCCATTCTAGTTGAATCTTCTGTCCGTGAGTGTACTCTTTATATCTTTCATCCTTAGGATGCATTACTACATATTTATCTCCAAACTTGGTCTCAGGGCGGGCAGTGGCTATGGTGAATGGTCCATACTTGAGGTAGTAGAAAGAATCAACCCTTTCTTCATCCTTGATTTCCAAATCCGAGAATGAAGTTTGGTGCTTAGAGCACCAAGATACTATTCTGTTGCCTCGGTAGATGAGCTCGTCATCATACATTCTTTTAAATGTATTGCGGACATTCTTAACTATACTTTCGTCTAAGGTAAACTTTTCTCGTGACCAATCGCAAGAGGCACCCATACTTTTAATCTGGGATTTAATATTTTTAGAATTTTCTAATGTGAAATCCAGGATTTCTTTATACAATTCCTTGGGGTCCATGCCGAATCTTGTGCGGCCTTCTTTTTCTAACTTTTTTTCATATACTACCTGAGTTTCGAAACCAGCGTGGTCTAGCCCTGGTAACCAGAGCGTATTATATCCTCGCATTCTCTTGTAGCGCACCATAATGTCTTCTATGGTCATCACCAGACCATGGCCTGCATGTAGGGAGCCGT
The DNA here is from genome assembly GCA_964463905.1 of uncultured Candidatus Saccharibacteria bacterium. Taxonomy (GTDB): domain Bacteria; phylum Patescibacteriota; class Minisyncoccia; order Phycocordibacterales; family UBA9973; genus UBA9973. The sequence continues at coordinate 3,764 of CAYXDY010000020.1, read as the reverse complement.
TTGCATTAACTGGTGGCATTATTATGGAAAAGTGTTCCTTACGATCACCAGGTAAATTGTCGGGGTTGAAAAACCCGCTTTCTTCCCAGAGCTTATAGATACGCTCTTCTGTTTCTTTAGGATTATATGGCTTAAGTAACTTCTCGTTCATAGACCCATATTATCACACAATATATTGATTTTCTATCTGTTTTGTAATTTACAAAGAGAGTATTGACATTAGCTTGTTTTTTAGATATAATATTTATTGAAAGGAGCCATTACATGGCCAAGATTGATTTGAAAGCAATAAGACGAGAGGAAAGACGACGTGCGATTGCACTCAATACGATGTCCATCGTGCTCCTCATCATGGCGGCGTACACCTTGATGGCGCGGACGACTGTGGAGTGGACATCGTATGGTGGGGTCAGAGTCGGGTGGATGGAAGGGCTGAATGTGGTCAGCTACCACCGCGACGACCGCTTTGAGCGAATCAGCGTCTCGAGTCGCTTCGGAGACGATGAGTTCTATGAGATTCGCCGCGGCACCTTCGTAGATGGCGAGGAAGAGAAGGGACGTCTCCTGCTCGAGCACGCTCGCAAGGCAATCCGCGAGCGGTGATGACACAAGAGCGCACGTGAGCGGATGGAATTCGCAGACAGGAATTCCATCCGCACAATAGTGCGAATCAATACAAGCACTAAGCGAGACATAAGTACTCCTTGGTGCTTTTTGTGTTTAGGTCAATTTGAGATTTCCTTTTGCTTTAATGCTTGCCGCTTTTGGAACCTTCTTTTTATTTTTTATGTAGTTTAGATATCCAGCTATTCCTATCATTAATGAATTGTCTCCAGAGAGAGCTTGGGTGGGGAAGAGAAGTTTGATTTTCCTACCTACTAATTTTTTCATTTCATTTCTTAGATGCTTATTGGCTGCGACTCCACCAGAGACTATTAGGGTCTTGGCCTCATACTTGGTGAGAGCCTTGGCTGTCTTGTGGACTAGGCACTCTATGGCGGCGTTTTCAAATTCCAAGGCTATCTGGGCACGAGTGGAGTCGCCCAACTTGCCTAAATCTCTGACCAAATATAAAACTGCAGTCTTGAGGCCAGAAAAAGAAAAATTAAAGTCCTTAGTGTAGAGCATTGGGCGAGGGAGCTTGAAAGTTGTACCAAGTTTCTGAGAGTCCGCTTTTACACGTAATGTTTCTGCTAATTTAGAAATCTGCGGACCTCCAGGATACGGCAATTCGAGAGTGCGAGCTGCTTTGTCGAAGGCTTCGCCCACAGCGTCGTCGAGAGTCTCACCGATTATTTCGTAATCCATCCACCCTTTAGTTAAGACCAGCTGAGTGTGGCCTCCAGAGACCAGGAGAGAGATTATGGGCCCTTTGAGCTTCTCTATTTTAAAAGTGCCTTTGTCTTTACCGAAGACAGACAAGATATGGCCTTCCATGTGGTTAACTGGGACTAATGGAACACCCCATTTCTTCGCAAGTTCTTTGGCAAAAATTATACCCTCCCATAAGCACATTTCTAATCCTGGACCATAGGTGACCATTATTGCGTCTACTGGAGCCTTCCCGCCACGGCGGGCAGGCTTCCTGTCTAGCTTGGCTTGCTTAAGGCAGGCGTCGAGGAGGATGGGGAGGTTCTTCTGGTGCTCTCTCTTGGCCAGCACTGGGAAGACTCCTCCATAGGGGATGTGGATGTTGATTTGAGAGTTTGTATTATTAGCGAGGACCTTGAAGGTCGCATTCTGCACACCCCCTTTCACATTTAAGATGCTGAGAGCTGTGTCGTCGCAACTGGTTTCTATGCTTAGGATTTTCATAATGTGTTTTGTGGGCGGTAGAGGATTCGAACCTCTGACATCAATAACGTCAATATTGCGCTCTACCAACTGAGCTAACCGCCCAACTTTTCTAGTATTTTCTCGCAGAACTTCCTACCAATATATACCAGTTTTCTCTGTATCGCAATGTTTCCACAGTCGATTACACATACCCCTTTATAGTCAGGATAGGTAGGTTTTCCCATTGTTCTTTTGTCTACGAAAACGTTTTTAAATCTATCTAATGGTGCTTCAAGTTCTTCCGCCCAGTACTTCTTTATGTTCTCGGGATTTTGGTCAGCGCGAATGTGTAGGTCGAATCTAATCTTGTTTATGTCAACTTTATAGATCTCAGTAATAATTCTTAGAAAGAATTTTAATATTAGAGGGTCGGAGTTTCCCATACCTGTTCGAGGAGATTTTTTGAATCCTTCACCCAGGTACAAAAGCGCTAAGCCTAATTCTATAATTTCAGTACTGTCACTAATATTGCTCAAGGTTTTCTGCGCTTCGATCTCGGCGAATTGAAGCCTATTTGCCTTTTGTTGGTTGTGCCAAACATTTGCCCGTTTTCGCGCGATAACTAGGGCTTCATTATGCTGTTCCCTCAGGACTTTGTACTGATTGTCTGTAAGTTTTATTGTTTTAAACCATCCGCTTAAAGTCGAGCGGGGGATGCCCAATTTTGTCTCAATAGTCCTTAAAGAGTTTCCCTTTTTCCTTAACGAAATCGCTTTAGGTTTTAAATCGAACCACTTAGACTTCATTTCTTAATTATATTCTCTGTGGTTCGAATAGGCAAGTTAATTACCGAATTTCTCCAACATTTCAAGCTCTTCTTTGGAGTTGGCGCCGAGGGCTTCTATGGCGTCTATTTTGATTACCTCAACTTTATAATTTTCTGCAGAGGCTAGCTCGATAAGATCAGTGAGGTAATACTCGCCTTTAGAGTTGATATTCTTAATATTCTTAATATTCTCCCAGAGCCACAAACTGTCGAAAACGTAGCAGCATCCTGTGTTTACTTCTTTAATATCTTTCTCTTCATCACTCGCGTCTTTGTATTCCCGAATACCAAGTACCTTATCGTTTTGTCTCAATATTCTCCCGTGAGTGAGGAAATATTTTCTCCAGTCATCGAAGTCCGCAACTTCAGTGCTAGTAAATGTTATTTTGGCATTCATCGCATTGTGTCTGGCTATGCATTCTAGGATGGTGCTTGGTTTGATTAGAGGTTGGTCGCTAGAGAGGACTACTATACTCTCTGCATCAGCACAGATGGCTTCTGCCTGAGCGAGTGCGTGGCCAGTGCCCAACTGTTCTTCTTGCACGGCGTAAATTGCAGAGTCACCGAGCTCACCCTCCACCATATCTCCTTTGTGGCCAATAATTACTATTGGCTTGTCTTTAGAAATTTCTTTTATAGTATCCACAATGTGGCTTATCATAGATTTGCCATGGAGAGGTGCGAGCGCCTTAGGTAATTCGCTTTGCATCCGGGTGCCTTTACCTGCAGCTAGGATTACTATTTTGTTTGTATGCATATTTTGCATGCGGTTATTATAGCAAATTGAGCCACTTGCTCAATAGGGGACTTTAGGGTATAAAGCACTTGAGGTGATCTTATGATAAGAGGAAGAGAGGGCATCGACGGGACTGACACCGTCGATCCAGATGTACTGGCTCGCGAAGAGCGAGCCGATGCACTGAAGACCATCGCGGCTGTTGGGTACTCGCCAGTGCTGGCGCGACCCGACGGCAACGAGCCCGCCTGCACAACCTGCGGGCAAATCATGGGCCGGCTGGGCTCTGGCTACAAGTGTCCCGGGTGCGGCAGCTACAAACCAGACGAGTTCATCCGTCTGGCCCAGCAGTCGCTGTCGGAGTAACGAACGAAAAGCACACCCCGCCGACAATGTCGGCGGGGAAGAGGAGGTATCATATCTTAG
>CAYXDY010000019.1:0-9199 GCA_964463905.1 uncultured Candidatus Saccharibacteria bacterium | reverse complement strand
ATCAGCGGCAGAAGCATTAGGAGACAAAGTAAGACAATCCACCGCTAAAACTTGATGGGGAGATTGAGAAAAACCTATTACAAATGCTATAAAAACAATAAAAGCTATGACCTTTTTCATCATAGCTCTATTGTATCATATTTTAGTAAATTTTGGGGTACTTATTCAGACTTTGTAGCGGGCTCAGCTGCTTCACCATCCTCTTCTTTCTTGCCCTTCTTCTCTACTTCGATAGCAGATAAGTCTACTGGGGCTGCTTCCTCTTCCTTTTCTTCAACCTGAGGGACAATAGAAGCTACTATCTCATCGCCTCCTGTTATAACCTCAACTCCAGCTGGGAGCTTAAGCTGTGATACTGTTATAACGTCATCTACAGTATTTAAAGAAGAAATATCAACTACTAGGTTGTGAGGAAGGTCTTTCGGAAGAGCCTCAACTTCAACTTCGTGGAGAACCTTAACGAGGTTACCAAGAGCTGCTTTAACAGCACCAGAGATTCCTTCGAACTCTAGAGGCACAGCCACCTGAATCTTCTTGTTCATATCGATAGCTAGGAAGTCTACGTGCATTGGCTCACCAGTGATAGGGTCTACTTGCACTTCGTGGATAAGTACGTCTACGTTGCCTGCATCTGTAGCAAGGACGATAGCTGAAGACTCTCCAGCGTCTCTCCAAATCTTCTTGAAGGCCACAGTCGGGACAGACACAGAAGTAGTTTCGGACTTAGCACCGTAGAACACAGCGGGTGTTTCTCCTCCTTTCCGTAAGGTCTCTAGATTACCCCCTTTATTTCTTATTTTAGCTTGAATTGAAAACATAAAATGATTATATACGAAAAAAGTTAAAAAAGCAAATAATAATAAAATTAAAAAAGCCGCCAGTGCTCCTTTGTGGGTCTTAACGACTTATTCTTCACTTTGGTCCCACCTCGCCCTTGGTGACAGGAGCGAGAGTGGGACCATAACACGTGGGCTACTTGGACAGGAAGAGCTTGACCATGTCGTCCATCTCGGGACAGCTGGGATGAACGGATTCGTCAACGATGCGTTCACCACCCAACAGAATGAGGATGGGGAACTCATCCCGCGTGCAGCCGCCGACCCGTGCTTTGACGACCGCAGGAAGAGCGGCCATCTTCCGGTCGTTCCAGGTCTCGACGAGCTCGATTTGCTCGTATTTCGCGCCCAGGTTGGTCATGAATTCGATGCGCCCCGAATCACACATGCAACCATCATCACAGGTGGTAACGTAGATCAGTCTCATTGCTAGAACCTCCAATGTAGTTTTTATAATATTTTAACCTCCTTGTCAAATTATCGTTTTTCTATTACAACATGCTGCTTTAAGTCTGGTGGAAGGTCTGGTGGAAGGTCTTGCCTACCGCAGACTTAGCCACTCAAGAATTTCCTGATTAAAAAATGTTGAATTTGGAAAATATCTTGGAAATGGTTCAATGTTTAATATTTTATTTTGAATCCTTTTTGTACCAATAAAATCTAGATAGCTCGAGTAAGAATACTTATTTAGGTATTCAATTGAATCTTTTATATTTTTTATTCCCTTTTCTTTCCGATCTTTTTGAATAAGTTTGATGGGATTTAAGTGTATATATGAAAACAAATATTTCAAATGTTCGTCTGTGTTTGCGTGTTGAGATTTAAACTTACCCTCAAACAAACCGCCACTTCTTTGATATTTTTTATTATAATACATGGAATAAGCAGTACCCAACTTTTGCATAAACTTGCTTACTCCGCCTTCAACGGCTTCCGTGAGTAGTATATGAAAATGATTAGGCATAATACAATACGCTCCTATATTAACTAAAATATTACTTCGTTCTATTTGATAAACATCGAATCCTACTTTCCTACTTAAATCATATAAATCAAAACTTTCTCTGCTATTTAAAATGTACAGTAGAGAAATGAATCTTAAATAATCTTCTTTATCGTGAAAAATTTCTTGTTTACTATTGCCACGATTGTAAACATGATAATACTCTCCTGGTGCAAAACTTGTCTTACGAATTGACATCTATTAATAATACAAATTCTAATATCGGAAGGCAAGACCTTCCGCAGTTGGTATAGCAAATTTAAACCTTATGTTCATCGATATGATGCTCGATAGCCACGTGTGAGGCCAGATACTCCTTGGTCCCGCCCCCGCCTACTATGGGCACCTTCTTGCCGGGATTGAATATATTCTTTGGGTCGAAGATTTGCTTGGTCTGTCGGAAGAGCGCAAGCACTTGGTCGTTAAACATCTTGCCCAGATACGGAGTCCGGATAAGCCCATCGTTGTGCTCGGCAGTGATGGATCCATGATACTTGTAAACCAAATCATAGACCTTGTCTGATAGCTCCATAATTATTTTAGTAGTATCGGGACGAGAGAAGTCCATCAGAGGGATGATGTGGAAATTACCATCTCCAGCATGACCAGCGAGGGTATAAGTAAGGTCATAACCACCCAATATTTTATTAAGCTCTGGTAGGAACTTAGGCAAGAATTCAGGGCGAACTATTATATCGTCTACAAACGGTGCAGTCCTCTTGCCCTTTACGTGTTTGCGAAGTAGAGCGAAGCTCTCTCTTCTTATGCTCCAGTATTTATTGCTTTCTGCTTCATTCTTAGTGATGTGACTCTTTAATTTGAAATGTTTTATCTTCTCTGTCAGCTCTGTGCATTTCTGATGGACTTCTTCTTCACTAGTGCCAGCAAACTCAGCGAGAATTATAAGTTTAGGAAAGCCTCCACGAATCATCATGCCGAGCTCCGGCAAGAAGCTCCACATAAACTTAATCATTCCTACAAATCCCCTATTTTTCAAAAAGTCTGGGAAGAATCTGACAGCGAGCTTCATGGTCTTGTCATCATAAGTCTCAAGTGTCTCTGGTTTGAGTTGCAGAACTTCATCTACTAGCCTTCCTAATGGCTCAGTGTCCTTCATAAATATTGCTACTAACTTGGAATATTTATTGTCAGGCACAAGCTTGAATGTAATCTCAGTCACAATACCGAGTGTGCCTTGTGATCCCACGAGAAGTCTATTAAGGTCGAAACACCCTTCGACTCCACTCAGGGTCTTCGGCTCCTTTGAGCCTATGACATTCCAAAGATAGTACCCCGCAGAATTCTTGTGAACCTTTGGTCGAGCGAGCTCGAGCTCTTCTTTGTTGTCTTTTATTAATTTAGAAATATTCCTGTACACCTCGCCTTCGAAATCGTCTTGGGCCACCTTGGCTGTAAGCTCTTTGTCATTAAGAGGCTTCACTACGTATTCATTGCCGTCCGCGAAGAGAACCTTGGCTGAGAGGATATAATCCTCTGTCTTGCCGTATTTAAGTGTACGCTCTCCCGCGGAGTTGTTGCCGTACATTCCACCCACAGCGTTCAGACTCTTAGAGGCAGTATAGCAAGGCAAGATCAGGCCCTTCTCGAGGGTAAGCTTCTCAAAGTCTCTATAGAACATTCCCGGCTGAACTGTGATGGAGAGTGGGTCTGGGTAATTTTCCCTGCGGAAGGTTCCGCCCGAAGGGTGGAGGAAAGCGGGAGAATTAGCCAGACCCACGCCATGATCTTTCTGAGGGACGTCGTGAAGGAACTTCACTAGGTGGTTCATATATCGAGTGAAGTCTAGAATTATAGACTCGCCTATTGCTCCGCCCGACATACAGGTGCCTGCGGCTCGGGCTGTGATAGATAACTCAGGGTTAGCATTCTTGGTATAACTCACCCATTTCACCAGTTGCTGCACGTCAGTAGAGTCGCGAGGGTAAAGCACCAGCTTCGGCCGTATTTCGAATACACTCGCATCACGCGAGTACTTAATAAGTGTCTCCAGAGAGTCATCTACGTCTCCCTTAAAAAATTTTTGTATTTCTTCTTTCACTTATAAATTAGTATATCACAATAAAAAATCTAATTATTGTTGATAATGTAATTTTTAATAGCATTTATATCTTCAATCTGGTGTTCCCCGTCCAAATGCTTTTTGTAGTCTATTAATGACTGTGGATCTATGACGTCTAGCTCAATACCCTCTACTTCTATCATCTTAGATTTAGAAAAGTCTATTGGATAATTAATCCATTCTGTCCTAGCTTGATTAGTTATCTTAGTCTCATAAGCTCCTCCTATATCTATCTCCTGACCTTCGTAATTAATGGTAATGAGATAGGTATACCACTTGCCATCCTCGAAGTAATCGGGCCCATAAGTAATATATGGCTTTACTATAGAAAGAGTATCCTTAAATCTATCTTCCGGAATATCGACATCAATATCATTGAGTGACCTCTTAGAGCCATATATCTTAGCAGCAAACCCTCCGGTAATTTGGTAAGGAATATTCTTCTCTGTGAAGAGCTTAGTCAGAAATTTCAGTGCTGATATGGTTTTTGGAGAAAGCTCCATATTTTATTCGTACTTCCCTATACTCGCTTTACTATTTCGCTCGGCGGCTTCTAGTAGAAGCTTCTGGGCTCCGACTATATCTGCTGGATTAGTGACCCAAGCTTTGAGTGCAGGATTTTGTATCGCGCGACCGTAGGAGAAAGTAAGTGGCCACGGAAGCGGACCCAGCTTGTGCATATTATTCAGATGCAAGGTAGCATCTTCGTCTTTCATTCCACCAGAGAGGAAGACTATACCGCCAATGTGCTGAGGCACGTGCTCCTTGAGACACTTAATAGTCATCTGAGCTATGAATTGGTCATCTATAGCAAGTTTAGAGCCCTTGCCCGGCAGAACCATACTGGTCTTAAGGATAATTCCTGGTATGAAAACTCCTTTATCCTGTAATACAGTGAACAAAGTTCTTAAATTATTACCAGTGACTTCAAAGCACTTCTCAATTGAATGCTCTCCATCGGTTAGAACCTCTGGCTCCACTATAGGCACGATACCCGCAAGCTGACAAGCATATGCATACTCAGCTAAATTACGAGCATTTTCTTGCATACATACACTACTCGGTGTATCGTCGGTGATAGTGTACACGGCACGCCACTTAGCAAATGTAGCTCCCATATGTCTGTATTCATTTAATCTCTCTGGTAAGTCTTCTAAGCCTTGAGTAACCTTCTCGCCTGGGTGTCCGTCTATGTCCTTAAGGCCAGTATCTACCTTAATACCTATTTGTAATCCTTTCGCCTGCATTATGGAAGTAAAGCTTTTACCCCCTTTAGTGTTCTGGCGGATAGTCTCGTCGAAAAGTATGTATCCAGATACATATTGCTCTATGCCTGGCGCAGTGATTAGGAGCTCACGATATTCCTGACGCTTCTCTTCTGTAGTAGGCACACCTAGAGCCTCAAACCTTTTATTGCAAGTACTTAAGCTCTCATCTATTGCCAAGATTCCTTTCGGGGATTCTAGAAGTCGAGCTACGTTGTTTATCAAGATATCTTTATTCATAAATTTAAGCTAACAATTCTTTTAATAATTTTATAACCATCTGAGGGTTGGCACTACCACCACTTTCCTTAATAACCTTACCCACTAGAGACATTATGGCATTTTCTTTACCAGATTTATACACTGCTACCACCTCAGGATTCTCAGAGACTATCTTCTCCACAAGAGCCTTGATAGCTCCCTCGTCATTGCTCTGGAGCAAGCTCTTCTTTTCAGCAATTTTCATTGGAGATTCATCTTTGACTACAATCATTGCAAGTATGTCCTTGGCCCCACGAGAAGAAATTTTATTCTCAGTAAATAAATTTACTAATTCGGCAAAATTTGAATCAGTTGGAAGCTTCGCCTCAGCATTAGACTTTTTTATACCTAGATAGTCTGTAGTAATTAAATTCGATGCAGTTTTGATTTTGTCTTTATCCCTAAGTATTTTCGCGACACCTTCGAACCACAACCCAAGCTCAGGGTCATTAATATACACTTCTGTGTCTTCGGCTTTTATACCATAATCATTCTGGTACCTGGCACGCTTAGCCACAGGGAGCTCTGGGAGCTCACTCTTCATTTTATTTAAATCAAAAGCTGAATGAAGCTTCATCTTAGGTAAGTCTGGGTCTGGGAAGTATCTATAGTCGGCACTGCCCTCCTTCTTGCGCTGAGAGAATGTTAATTGCTTGTTCTCATCCCAGCCACGAGTCTCTTGCACTATCTCGGACTCTTTGCCATCTTCTATAAGAGCAATCATTCTATCTACTTCGTATTTAATGGCCTTCTCTACGCTCTTAAAGGAGTTCAAGTTCTTAACCTCCACCTTGGTCCCCCATTTACTCTTATCGGTAGAGACAGAAATATTAGCCTCCACTCGCATCTCACCCTTCTCCATGTTGGCCTCAGAGGCGCCTAGATACCAGAGCAGGAGCTGATACTCCTTGGCAAATTTACTAGAAGCTTTAGCCGCTTCGTCATCGCTCTCAAATGTATGCGCTTCGGTGACTAGCTCCATAAGCGGGACCCCGGCTCTGTTGAAATCTATTAATGAGAAGCCTGTGCTGAGTGTAGTCGAAGCATCGCTTCCAAAATGCTTATTGTTGGCTGTATCTTCTTCTAGGTGAATACGGGTAACGTCGAAGTCAGCCAAATGCCCACCCGAGACTATTGGGAATTTGTACTGCGAAATCTGATATCCTTTCGGAATATCTGGGTAGAAATAATTCTTACGGTCGAATTCTGAGAAGTCGGCAATGTTGCCATCTATGGCGAGCCCCACACGGATAACTTGCTCTACGGCCCGCTTATTGACCACAGGCAGAGCACCCGGATGCGCCATGCACACTGGGCAGATGTTGACGTTCGGCTTCTCTTCATCAGGATTATTCTTGCAAGCACAAAACATCTTGGTGTTTGTCTTCAATTCCGCGTGAATCTCAAGTCCAATTGTAGGGTAATATTTGTTGGCCATATCAATCATATATTACACTATTATTTACTTTTCGATAAGGGGGATTAAGTCTCTGGAAATTTTTCGAACTTTTATTGTCTTATTCCCTTCATAAACTAACCTCAGGAATCTATGAAGTCCATCTAAGATTAACCAATTACCTTTTGTATTTTTCATAATATCTATGGGATAAGAAATATCAGCCCTCAACACGCGCTCTTTGTGTTCTCTGTATAAATCCATATTTTCTAAAACTTTTCTTGGGAAGATATCATACTTACCAGACCCAGAACTCCAAAATGGCAAATCCAGTATCCAATCCAACTCTTCAATACTAATTTGTTCAGCTGGTACATCAAGAACCCAAACTTTCTTGTTGTCCCAACTAAAATCAAATCCATTGTCTCTGATTTCCTGCGGCACTGATTTATCGTAGATTCTCATATTCATATATTAAATCTTACTAAACTTTAAAGCAATTTAATAAAAACCCAAGTCATTTCTACGGACTTGGACATATGTATAAGATGGTAGAAATATTAACATCAATTTCTTGACTTTAATGTCCCTTCTTTTGTAACCTCAAGAATCTCAACGTAATCAATTATTCCCAATCTTTTAAGATCTCGTATGAATCTTTCTGGTAATTTTACCTTTCCAATCCACACACTTTTATGAATAAGGGTTAGTCCGAGCATGTTTAAAAGATTTCTTAAGATATTTCTCTCTCGGTTGAATATTATGGGTATATCGTAACTAATAACAATAACCTTATCCCCTGTTTCTTTCCTGTATTCTTCTTTGTTAAGTAACGGAGAGTTTTTAAAACCATTTAATTTATTCTTTCCTTCTTTACTTAAATAGATTTCTTTTGAAGCATTTTCTAGAATTAGTCCGTCGGATTTTAACTTTGAAAGATATTTCTTAAATTTTTGAGTTTCTGATTTGTTAGCCTTAAGCTTTAATCTTTTTTCTTGTATCTTTGAAAATTCATAATTTACTTTTCTGCCCGTCGCTCCATATCCTGCCTGAAGAACAGCATTAGTAAAATCCATCTGGTCATGTAACTGATTTCCAATAGAATTTAATATTCTATAAAGTATTTCTCCCTTCATATAATTATTCTACTATCTTGAACATATGTTTATTATAGTAGAAAAAGTCTTATTTTGCTTTTTCTAAAATTTTAACCAATTCGTCTCTGAGTTTTTTAATACTTTTATCATCAAAGAGTGATAGGGTGATGACTTTCTTAATTCCAAGATCTTTAAATGCTGTCTCAACTTTCTTTATTAGCTTCGGGTCTTCGATGACATCTGTCTTGGAGAGGACCACTATCTCCTTCTTGTCGCTTAGGCCCTCGCCTTCAATACCGAGAGCTTTGTCATACTTCTCGAGCTCTTTGCGAATTTCTTTATAAGCTTTAATCATCCCTGCTGGGCTGGTAGATTTCAAATTTTCAAACGACACAAGATGCGCTAGCATCTTTGTGCGCTTGATATGGCGGAGGAATTTAACTCCGAGACCCTTGCCTTCAGATGCACCTTCAATGATACCTGGGATGTCGGCAATAATGTAGCCATAACATGCTCCAAGATTCGGGTCCAAAGTAGTGAAGGCATAATCACCCACCTTAGCATCGGCATTGGTAATAGAATTAAGCAGTGAGCTCTTGCCGGCATTAGGAAGACCAATAAGCCCGACGTCAGCAAAGAGCTCGAGCTCAATGTGGAAGTTACCATGCTCGCCTTCCTGGCCCGGCTTGGCCTCAGTCGGAGTAGTGTTGACGGAGCTCTTGAAGTGCTCGTTGCCAAATCCGCCATAGCCGCCTTTTAATATCTTTATTTTCTCGCCTTCCTCATTTAGCTGCCAACGCTCATCGGTGTCTAAGTTGGTAACAATAGTCCCGACAGGAAGCTCTAGGAAGAAATCCTCGCCGTTAGCGCCGTGTAGACTCTTGTTGCTGCCGTCTTCTCCGCGTCCTGCGCTGAAGCTCTTCTTGGCCTTGTATTTTGAAAGTATGTGAATGTCGCGAACGGCTTCAATATAGAAATCTCCCCCACGGCCCGCGTCTCCACCGGACGGTCCACCCTTAGGTACGAACTTCTCCTTACGCCAGCGGACCACTCCGTCTCCTCCACGGCCAGCCTCCGCATATATATTCATTTCATCTATAAAAGCCATATAATAAGTTAAAAGTATAAAGTTATAAAGTTATAAAGGCATTATAGCAGATTTTACTTACTACTTGCTACTTTTGACTTTTTACTCGCTAAGCGCCTTCTGCGCTAGGGCAATAGCTCCCTCCTTACTATCGGCTGTGCACATATATCGTGT
>CAYXDY010000018.1:0-9365 GCA_964463905.1 uncultured Candidatus Saccharibacteria bacterium | reverse complement strand
TTTTCGGTGGAGACATAATGATGGATAGAGGCGTCCGTGCTTCTGTAAACAAAAACTTAGATGGAGATTACAACAAGCTCTTCGAGAATTTAGGATTTTTAAAAACTTTTGACATCGTCTTCGCCAACTTAGAAGGGCCAGCTTCAGAAGAAGGAACACGGAAAGGAAGCATATATTCATTCCGAATGGATCCAGTTATCATTGGTGTACTTAAAAATGCTGGTTTCAATATCCTCTCCTTTTCTAATAACCACGTAGGAGACTACGGACACGAAGCCTTCATAGATACGCTAAATAAATTGAAGGAAAATACAATAGCCTATGCAGGTGCGGGTATGAATAATGCTGAGGCCGAGCAAGTAGCCATAGTAGAGAAGAATGGAATGAAGATAGGATTCCTAGCCTTCTCGGATGTTGGACCAGAGTGGATGAAAGCTACAGATACCAATGCTGGCTCACTTATGGCGAATAACCCAAAATTTGATGAAATAGTTCAAACTGCGGCAAGCCAGGTAGACTTCCTGGTAGTATCATTCCACTTCGGAGATGAATACAAAACTATCCACAACAACAGACAAGAAGTATTAGCTCACAGGGCAGTAGACAATGGGGCAAAGATAGTAATAGGCCACCACCCACACGTGCCTCAAGATTTTGAAGTTTATAAAGATGCGTATATTGCCTACTCACTAGGCAACTTCGTCTTCGACCAGTCTTGGAGCGAGCCTACAATGCAAGGAATGCTCTTGGAGATAAAGCTCCGAGAAGACGGCACTATGACAGTAAAGAAAAATCTAACTAGATTAAATAAATATTTCCAAGTCGGTATTGAATCCGAAGGAGTGGAAGAAGAAATTATTTTTTAAACCTTCTGTGAAGGTGTAACCTTCACAGGATTGTTATTTCGCAATAGCTGCGGCTTCGTCGAACTTTACGGAGAGAAGCTTGGAGGCACCGTCGGAGCCTATTGTTACCCCATAGAGCATACCGGCTCGGGACATTGTCTCTCTGTTGTGAGTCACAACTATAAGCTGAGAATGCTTAGATAATTTTTCAAGCATATCTCCATACTTTCTAGAATTAGCTTCGTCGAGCGCAGCATCTGTCTCGTCTAGGACAAGGAACGGTGGCGGATTCACCTGCGACATAGCAAAGAGAAGCGCAATAGAAGTAAGAGACCTCTCGCCTCCGGAGAGGGCATGAAGCTCCTTGACCTTCTTGTGTGGCAGAGAAACGTTGATTTCTATCCCCTGCTCAAAGGCTATCTCCCGCTCATCTACTCCTTCGAGCTCTTCATCTGATTTTTTGCGTCTACTTTCTACTACTATGTTAAGAGCGCCGGTACCACCGCCAAACATGAGGGAGAAGAACTCCTGGAATTCCACATTAATCTTCTTAACTCCTTCTTTAAATTCAAAATCAATCTTGTCTTTAAGCTCAGCCATAAGCTGGTTGAGAGATTCTATGCTCTTAGCTAGATCTTCCATCTCTTTCGCCAGGAATTGGTCGCGCTCGGACACCTCCTTAAACTCTTTCATAGTTTCAGCGCTGTTGCCGAGCCCTGCGTCTTCAAGCTTAATCTTGAGCCTATCTATCTTTCTCTTATTTTCTTCTTGAATAGACCTATCTACCCCGCCTTCAAATTGGAATTCTCGATAAGATAGTATGCCTGCCCCCACCAAAGCTCCGCCTTCTTTAAGCTCAGTTTCGAATTGGTTTTCTTCACGGGCCAGATTCTCTAGTCTTACTTTTACTAAAGACAAAGCCGAAGAAAGCTCTTGTTGCTTGACCTTGAAGGTAAATTTCTCCCGCTCCAAGTCGCGAAGAGACTCCATTTCTTTATTTATTTCTTCTTTAAGGATGGAAACTTTTTGCGACAACTCTGTCTGCTGTTTATTGAGGCTCTCTATTTCGGCAATAGTCCTATTCTGCGAATCTTTAAGTTCAGCAAGCTCACGCTCAACATTCTCTCTATTTTGTATCTGTTCTTCTCCTACTTCTCTAATCTCATTACCACAAGTAGGACATCTACCAGAAAGTTGTACCTTCACCTCCTTACTCTCAAGCATACCTTCGATGCGGCCTAGCTTACGCTCAAGCTCTCCGAGCTCTCGGCGGACCTGACTCATCTTATCTTCTACATCCTTAAGCTCGGCTATTTTTTCATTACCTCTCTCGGACACCACGCCTTCGGCGCCAGAAAGGTCCTTGGCCACAAGGTCTAGGTCATTTTGCAATCTGTCTTTCTCTCCTGTTAGCTTATTCTTTTCCGTTTCTAAATACACACTCTCCTTTTTCAAATATTCTTTATACAAGCCTAGTAGCTCTGCTTCTATTTGTTTAGTCTTTTCAAATTTCTCTACTTGCTTGCGGAGGAAGTTGAGGTGTGGTGCGTTCTCTCTGCGGAGCATACTCACCTCCTTCATATTGGCTTCGGTGCGCTCTAGCTTGCGAGCGCTCTCCTTAATCTTGTATTGATATATCTTGAGGCCAAGAGCGTCTTCTATCATTTCCCGTCGCTCCTTAGAATTCGCATTAAGTATTCTATCTGCCTCACCCTGAGAGATAATGTGATGACCAGAAGCACCGATGTTAACAGATGAGAGAAGCTGGTTGATATCCTTGAGCCTTACCTCTGTCCCATTTAGGCTATATTTATTCATCCCGTCCGAGTGCACCTCACGAGAGATGGATATGATGTCGTAGTTAAGATTTATGTTCTCTCCGAGCTCGTTGGAGAGTTTAAATATTTTATCTTTGTTATGAAAATAAATAGTGACAGACGCCTTGGTACCCTTGGATAGATTCTTGGAGCCCTTAAAGACCAGGTCAGCTCCGCCCTTACCGCGCATAGACTTCATAGATTGCTCACCTAAGACGAAGCGAATAGCCTCCACTACGTTGGACTTACCAGAACCGTTCGGCCCCACCACAGATACTATGGGGCTCTGGAATTCTAAAGATGTTTTTTGCGCGAAAGATTTGAACCCATTTAGTTCTAATGTCTTAAGTCGCATATTTTTTAATCCATCCAGTTTTTAGCTTTTAAAGCAGCGAGCGCTGCGGATTGTTCTGCTTCTTGTTTGCTCTTCCCCTTACCTTCGGCCACCAAGACGGTGCCGAAATATATTCCGACGGTGAAGTGCTTGTCGTGGTCAGGACCAGCCTCATGCATAACCTTATAAGCTGGGGTTACCGCGGCAAATTCTTGGGCCTTTTCTTGGACTAAGCTTTTAGCATCGCGCCAGAGCTTCTTGTTTACTATCTCATCTGTCTTATGTAATAGAGAAGAAGTTATAAACTTTTCTGCAGTTTCAAACCCTTGGTCCAGGAACACTGCTCCCACGTACGCCTCATAAGTGTTAGCCAAGATATATTGCCTAGCCTTACCCTTATCCTTGGCTTCGCCTTTAGACAAGAGAAGGAAGTCATTCATCCCTGTAGTCGATGCAGCTTCGGAGATAATTATTGCATTAACTAATGCTGAGCGTACTGCAGTAAGCTCGCCTTCTGTGTATGTATTGTATTTCTTATATAAATAATCAGTGACCACAAGCTCAAGCACTGCATCCCCTAGAAATTCTAATCGCTCGTTGTGCGCAAGTCCAGCAGACGGATTCTCGTTGATGTAAGAACGGTGAATAAACGCTTGTTTCAACAAGTCTTTATCTTTGAAAACTATATTTGTCTTTTTTTCAAAATCTGTAAAATCAATCATAACTTTCTACTTTTTACTTATTATCTCCACTGCCTTGGCAATAAGAGGAATAATGTCTGTATATATTCTAAGCTCTGGAATACTCGCAAGTGGGAACCATTGTGCCTTATCAAGCCCACCAGACTTCTCGAGCTCGAGCTCTTGGTATTCTGTTTCTGCTAAGAAATATGCTACTTTCTTGAGAGTCTTACCCTTTTCTGGATGAGTAGCCACATATTCATTCTCCCCTAATTGCTCCTTGATATTAATATCTAAACCAATCTCTTTTTTAATAGAACGAGAAATCCCAGCAAGCAGTTCTTCGCCAGGCTCGAGCTTGCCTTTTGATAAGGTCCAGTAACCAAACACATCATGCACTAAAGCAAAATATATTTCATTGTCCTTCTTTGTATAAACCAACGCTCCTCCAAGAAGTTCAACAGGCAACTCGGAAATATCCACTATTTCTTCTCCTTTTTTCTTTTTACTGGTTTCACTCTTGCCTGGTTCACCCATTTCTTTATACACAGCACCTAGGACACCATTTACGAATTTGCCAGAATTCTCTCCGCCAAATGTCTTGGCGAGCTCAATTGCTTCATTTATAGCCACCTTTGGTGGTACCTCCTTACGATCACCGAAAAGGAGCTCTGTGAGCCCAATACGAAGAATATTGCGGTCCACTACAGATATCTTCTCAATAGGCCAGTCTGGGGCAGCCTTACCTATAATTTCATCTATCACACCTCTTTTCTTAACAACAGTATCTAGAAGATTGTAGACGAAAACATCGTCTTCGAGCCCAAGAGCGAATTCTTTAATATTCCTATCTACAGCCTTGCGCAGATCCACCTCTTTGGTTTTATTAAAATCCAACTCAAAAAGTGTCTGAAGAACTATTGATCTAGAAAGGTGCCTGTTTGCCATTGTTTTAGGCGTTAAGCTTTAGGCTTTAGGCGTTAGCTATTTTCAAACTAGTGCCTAGGGCCTAGGGCCTAATCGCTACTTACTTGCTGTCTTAGCTTTTGCTTTCTTTTGTTTCTTTTCTGCCTTTTTTACCAAATCGAGAACTTTCTTGCCGCGATAAAAGCCACAAGAAGAACAAACAGTGTGTCGTCTCTTGAGCTCTTTGCAGTTTTCGCACTTGGCAAAAGACGTGCTTTTAAGAGCGTGATGTGAACGCCTGTTTGCTGTATGCGATTTTGTATGTCTCATTCGTACTACCATAATGTGTCTATAGTATCATAATCTATTTAAAAAGCAATTTTTGTATCTGGGAAAGTGTGCTATTATAATCCTTATATGGAAAAGATAGAGAAATTGGCAAATGTAAGGCATACCCTAGCCCACTTACTCGCGGCTGCAGTAGGGTCTATTTATAAGTTTGATAATGTGAAGCTCACCCTAGGGCCAGCCATAGACAATGGCTTCTACTACGACATAGATTTCTGTGGGCAAAAGGTCACCGATGCTGACTTGAAGAAAATCGAAGACAAGATGCGCCAAATCCTCCCTAAATGGACCGAATGGACACATAAGGAAATGACTCAAGATGAGGCTCTCGCCTTCTTTAAGAATGAATACAAAGTAGAGCTTATCAATGAGATTGCTGAGCGTGGAGAGAAGATAACTGCATACACTTGTGGCGGATTTACAGACTTATGTCGTGGTGGACACTCTGAGCATCCAGCGCAAGAAATAAATCCAGAAGCATTCAAGCTCGACCGCGTAGCCGGAGCCTACTGGCGTGGAGATGAGAAAAATAAAATGCTAACTCGTATCTACGGTCTTGCTTTCGAGACCAAGGAGGAGCTAGATGCGTATCTCAAGCAAAGAGAGGAAGCAGAAAAGAGAGACCATAGAGAGCTTGGAAAGAAACTTGAATTATTTGCTTTTGATGAAGAAATTGGGAAAGGGCTACCTATCTGGCTACCCAAAGGAACAGTAATAAAAGAAGAGCTTGAAAATTGGGCAAAGGAAACAGAAAGAAAATGGGGTTATCAAAGAGTCACTACTCCTATAATTACCAAAGAAAATTTGTTCTATACCTCAGGTCACTTGCCTCTCTATAAAGAGAGTATGTACGCCCCTATCTCAATTGAGGAAGAGAATTATTATATCAAGCCAATGAACTGCCCTTTCCACCATAAGGTCTTTTCTGCTCTCCCAAGAACATACAAAGAACTACCTCTTCGATTAGCGGAGTACGGCTGGTGCCACAGATACGAAGATTCTGGAAGTCTATTTGGGTTAATGCGGGTACGTGGCATGCAGATGAACGACGCTCACATATATGTGACCCCCGAACAAGCTATTAAGGAATTCGTGGACGTAATCAAGCTCCATGAGTACTACTACAAGATTCTTGGTATTGATAAATATGAAATGGAACTCGCGTTGAGAAATCCAGAGAATCTTGAGAAATATCACGGTGAAGAAGCTGATTGGAAAATGGCGGAGGAAATGACTACGAAAGCTATGGAGCTATCTGGTGTACCATTCAAGGTAGTTCACGACGGTGCAGCATTTTACGGGCCAAAAATGGATTTCCAGATTTATTCTTCAATTGGAAGAATGTTTTCTGCATCTACCAACCAGCTAGACCTATACATGGGCAAAAGATTCGGACTAGAATATATGGATAATGATGGAATAAAAAAGACTCCATTCATAATTCACCGCGCCCCACTTGGAACACATGAAAGATTTATTGGGTTCTTAATAGAACACTTTGCTGGCAACTTCCCTCTTTGGCTCGCTCCGGTACAAGTTAAAGTTATTCCTGTAAGAGAAAATCACAATGAATACGCCGAAGAAGTAGCTAATATGCTACGTGAGGTAGGTATCCGTGTAGACCTCGACAACACAGATGGCAACCTCGGAGGCAAGGTCAGAGATGCCAAGACAAGCAAACTCCCATACTGGATAGTAATTGGTGATAAAGAAATAGAAGCAGGTAAGGTTACCCTCGAATCCAGAGATGCAGGAGCGCTAGGTCAAATCTCTAAAGAAGAACTAATTTCTAAACTAACTGAGGAGATACAGAATAAGAAATAATTATTCTAGCTTGAGAATTTCTAAGAGCTTTTTCATAGCGCGTCCACGGTGGGATTGTTCATAAAATTCTTCGGGTTTGTACTCGATCATTACTTTATCCATCCCATCTAATTTAACGAATATTTCGAAATCACGCCCTTTGTGTTCGTTGTCTTTAGGAGCTACGATAGTGCCGTGGAATGTCCCATCTGCAATAATGATATCATTCTCGCCTCGCATAAGCCCCAGTCTGCATGTGGCACTAATTCGTGTCCCAGCAAATTTATTACCCATCTCATAGGGTGTCATGTGTTTCCAGAAATCTTTCATATACGGACCCGGGAAGCCATTTAGAGCATCTAGTGAAACGGAAACATCATCTACTAATACTGGATGCTGAAATGTTTCATATGCTCTCCTTAGCTTGTGGAGCAATATCTCTTCAGGCTCTCCTTGAATCTCGTGGTCGTTCCAAACTTTCTGCTCGCAGTCAAAGTACTCACTGAGCTTCATTGATAGATCTGCAAATTTAAACGGACTACCTGTAACGATGTATAGTTTGGGTTTCATATTTTATTAAATAATTTTTAAGTTTGGATATAAAGAAATTAATTTGTCTTTTTCTTCTTGTGGTAGATTTTTTAAATCAACGTATTTACCAACAGATTGTGGTAACATCAAACCTTCAGCTGAAGTTAGACTTCTTAAATTAAGATACCCTCCTATTGAACGCGGTAAAACCAGCCCTTTGGCTGAGGTAAGTCCACCAAGCTGAAGATCGTAAGCAATATTTTCTGGTAATTTTAAATACTCTGCTGAAGTAATCCCGCAAATACTAATGCTACCTCCAATATTTTCTGGTAAAACTAAATGTTTTGCTGAAGTTAGACCATCTAAGCTTAGATCCCAGCCGATATTTTCTGGTAATTTTAAATACTCTGCTGATATTAAACCGCTTAATCTTATATATCCTTCTACTCTACCAGGAAATTGAATATTTTTTGCTGACACAAGTCTTTCCAATTCAAGACAACCACCAATAAATTTAGGTAAGATTAGCCCCTTAGAAGAAACGAAATTATTAAGGTAAAAATTTCCATTAAGAGATTGTGGTAACATTAAGCCTTCGGCGAAGTTAAGACTATGGAGATTAATACCTCCTTCCATAGATTCGGGGAATATTAAACCTTCAGCTGAGGTTAAATTTGTCATCATAATATCTCCACCAATATAATTTGGTAATACTAGTCCTCTAGCTGAGGTCAGACTATTGAGGTCTAAGTCACCATTTAGTGATTGCGGAAGAGTTAAGCCTTCGACTGAAGTAAGACTTCTTAGATTAAGATCCCCGCCCATAGATCTTGGGAGAACCAGACCTTTGGCTGAAACAACATTATTTAATTTTACGCTACTTCCAATCACTATTGATTCGGGGAATATTAAACCTTCTGTTGATGTAAGATTAGTAAGTTCAAGATCACCTTCAATATGTTGAGGAAGAGTTAATTTTTCTGCAAAGGTAAGATTTTTTAGAACGAGACTACCTCTAATATGAGCTGGAAAAGTTAGCCCTTTGGCTAACTTAAGACTTGGAGCATAAATACCCCATTTAATATTTTCTGGTAAAATTAAATCTTCGGCCAAGGTAAGATTATATAGAGTAAGGTCTCCTCCAACGAATTTTGGTAAAACTAAGCCAGCTGGCAACACATCCGCTACAATATCAAGAGATCCGAAATGAAAATGCATATTCCCTCTTAATGCTTCTTTCTCAGTGGTGCTAATTTCACTCTCAGGAACACCGAGCACAATCGATAAATCTTTTTTAACATCTCGATTGTATAATAAATCTTCAATTCTGGGATCACTCTGATTACCAAATCCTTCAATTTCTTCATCAATTTCATACAAAAAACGAAGATCTTCCTTGGAGGGTTCTCGCCCAGATGCAATCCTATTTTCTATGTAGGTCAGGCGTTTCATATGTTCTGACTTTTTTTTGTAAGCCCCTCCATCTGGAAACTCTTTTAATTTTTCTTCTACTACAGGTGTGATATATGGATCAAGATTTTGATTCCCAGCAATACCTCTCACTTCAGCTATGGAATTCTCCTGCATCCTAATAGCTAATCTAGGAACGACAGGAATGCCTGCCTTATCTAAGGAATAAAATATATGCATATCGCCCCCTTCTAAATAATCTCGTGCTGTTCCACTATTTCTAATACACCATTCAAGAGGATATCCTTCGAGTGATGCCACTAATTCATTGGGATCAGATCCACAGGGGTAAGTTTTCCATTTACCTCTAATTTCCTCCAATCCCTCTTTTGAATAGATTGGTTGTTCTATGAGAAATTGAGTATAGAGTTTAGAAAAACTTTCCCCAGAAACAAGTTTTTTGAAATCGTCATCGGATAGTTTGACACTAAAATTTTTTGCACTTTCATTTGGTGAATCTTTTTGTTTAATTCTCTCTTCTATTGCTCCAACTGTCAGTGCAAAAGCGGCAGCGTTAAATGGAGGATACGAGGCTACTGTGTCTTTCCTGCGTGGAGCAAACCTACCGGTTTCTACCCCATTTTCTCCTTCTGTTTTTTCAAATTTACCCATACCAACTAAAGATTTAAAA
>CAYXDY010000017.1:3663-9431 GCA_964463905.1 uncultured Candidatus Saccharibacteria bacterium | reverse complement strand
GAGCCGCCTCTCGGACTCGAACCGAGGACCCTCACTTTACAAAAGTGTAGCTCTACCAACTGAGCTAAGGCGGCAATATTTCTTTCTCAAACTATACTACCATACTTACATTTTTTTTTCCTCCTCCCGTATCTTGTGTTTCAGTTTATCAATCTTGGCTTTGTATTCCGATATCGTTTTCAAGAAACCAGATATCTCTCTATTCCCGAGCTCACTTTTCATTATAAGCTTTTTGTTTCTTTCAATCACTTCTTTTGCTCGGGTCTTTGTTTCGTTGTAAGTGTTTTTAACCAAAGCCGAAGAGCGGAAATATAGTCGTATGGCAGTAGCAAGACTCATATAACCGTACCTTCTTATGTTTTTAGTGGTTAGTACTGTAACTTCATCAATATAAGGTATTTCAAACAATACTTCCTCTTCGCTTAAAACCATCTCCGCACTCTTCCGTAACTGCACCAGCTTACGGGCAATCATAGTAATGATTGCAAGAAGAGAGATTGTGAATAATATAAGCATTATATTCATATATCTATCTTAGCACAATTATATGGAATATCTTTTGACCTCCTTTATCTTAGCTTTAACGCTTTCAAGTAGGGCACGGATTGTCTGGTCGCCATTTTTAATAAAAGGCTGGTCAAGAAGAGTCTTTTCCTTGAAGTAGGTAGCAATTTTACCTTCAAGCATCTTTTTCTTAATTTCCTCAGGCTTGTCTACCTCGGCTACTTCTTTCTGGAAGATTTCGGTCATTGTGTTCTTAGCTTCTTCTGGTATCTCATCGGCAGAGAGGTATTCAGGGCGCATAGCAGCTATGTGCATAGCTATATCCTTGGCTACATCTGCATTACCACCTTCAAGGGATACTACTATAGCCGATTTGTTGTTGTGGACGTAGTTGCCTATAGTATCACCCTCTACTTCATAAGCCTCACCAAGCTCTATCTTCTCTCCAGTTTTCTGGATTATTGGATCTATCATTTCTTTAGCGCTCGTCTTCATCTTCTCAATACCTTCATTTAGAGCTATATCAGATAGTTGGCCTAGAAGATTTACAAAGTCCTCATTCTTAGACACGAAATCAGTCTCGCAATGAAGAGACACCAATACAGACTTACCTGCAGTGTTCTTAATTATTACTCTTCCATCTTTTGCTTCACGATCTGCTTTTTTAAGAGCGATATCGGAGCTTGTTTTTTTCAGGATGGCAATAGCCTTATCCATATCACCCTCAGCTTCTTCTAGGGCCCGGCGACATTGCATAACAGATATACCAGTCTTGTCTCTAAGTTCCTTTACTTGCTCAGTTGTGATTGTGTGTGACATATTTTTTATTGTAGCCCTTAAAAAAAGAGCTTATATTAAGATTAAATATTAAATTTAGGCCTTAGGGGCTACCTTGTCAGTAGGAGCTGACATTTGGCCAGCTTTATAAGCAGCTACAACTGCTTCAGCGAAGAGCTTGATAGAAGGTATAGCCGCATCATTAGCTACGATTGGGTAGTCTATAGTTTTTATATTACTATCAGAATTTACTAGGGCTATTACAGGGACATTACTACTTCGAGCTTCTGTGGCAGCAATGTGTTCTGCTTTAGCGTCTACTATGAATATTGCATCCGGGGCCTTCTTGAGAGAGAGGAGGCCAGTGTAGTATCTAGCAAGCTTCTCCATCTTTTTTGCCATCATTACCCGCTCCTTCTTGGTGTACTTATCTAGTCCACCACTTGCACTATCTTTCTGGTAGTTTTCTAACTCAGCGATTCTTTTCTTGATTTCGGTGAAGTTGGAAAGAGTTCCTCCAATCCATCTCTCGTTGACATAAGGCATGTTGATAGCTTCGGCAGCATTCTTGATGCTTACCTTAGCTTCAGGCTTGGTGCCTACGAAAAGGATAACCTTGTTGCGTGAGCCTAGGGTCTTGATGAACTCCGTCGCATCACCTAGCATGACAGCTGTCTGCTCAAGGTCGATGATGTCGGTCTTGTTCTTGTTTGTATAGATATATGAAGCCACAGATGGGTGTCTGCGAGTCTTGGAATACCCGTAATGTGCTCCAGCGCCAAACATTTGTTCGACTAAAGCATCTTGATTTTCTACCTTATTTTCTACTTTTTGCATAAGGCTTATATTAGCAGAAAGGGTTCTCTTTTGCAACTTTAGCACCACTATTTAAGGACGGTATGATTTCTTTGACCAAAAGGCTTTTTTAAAGTAAGATTGCAATATGACTCACAACAATACTAATGGCATGAGACAATCCAAGCTTTTCACTAAAACTAAGAAAGAGAGCCCTGCAGATGAGGTGTCTCGCAATGCGGAATTCCTTATAAAAGCAGGCTTTATTTACAAGGAGATGGCAGGAGTATACGTGTATCTACCATTAGGTCTTCGGGTTATGGGCAAGATTATCCAGATAATCCGTGAAGAAATGAATGCAATAGGTGGGCAGGAAATTACATTATCTTCTCTTCAAGAGAAGGCAACATGGGAACCTACTAATCAATGGGATGATGCACAGGTGGATGTTTGGTTCAAAACGAAATTAAAAAATGATACTGAGCTTGGTCTTGCAGTAACTCATGAAGCACCTATTACCAAGATGCTTAGTGATTTCGTGCGTTCATACCGAGACCTTCCTCAATACATTTATCAGTTCCAGACCAAGTTCCGCAACGAAATCAGAGCCAAGAGCGGTATTATGAGAACTCGCGAGTTCATAATGAAAGACTTGTATTCATTTGACGTAGATGAGAAGTCTCACCTAGAATTCTACGAGAAGGCTAAAGAAGCTTACATTAAAATATTCCAAAGAGTGGGTATTGGACATCTCACATACGTAACTTTTGCTTCTGGTGGAATGTTTTCAAAGTATTCTCATGAATTCCAGACTATTACTTCTGCAGGAGAAGATTTGATTTACGTAGACGAAGAGAAGAATATAGCTATCAACAAAGAGGTGTATAACGACGAGACTATTGCGAGCCTAGGAGTTAATAAAGATAAGCTGGTAGAGAAGAAGGCTGTGGAGGTGGGTAATATTTTCACTCTTGGCACAAGATTTTCAGACGCACTTAATCTGAAATACCAGACAGCCGAAGGAGATAGTAAGTCTGTGTTTATGGGTAGTTACGGTATTGGCCCTGGACGAGTTATGGGTACCATAGTTGAGACTTTGTCTGACGACAAGGGTATCATCTGGCCAGAGAGCGTAGCTCCTTTTAAGGTTCATCTACTAGCCTTAGGAGAAGATGACGCTGTTAATAAAGAAGCCGAGAATGTATATGAGACTTTAATGAAGAATAATATTGAAGTACTTTTTGATGAGCGTACAGGATTATCTGCTGGAGAGAAGTTCTCCGATGCAGACTTGCTTGGTATGCCATATAGAGCAGTTGTCTCCGCGAGAAGTCTTAAAGAGAATGGTATCGAGCTCAAGAAGCGCACTGAAGAGAAGGGTAACGTTGTGTCTCTGGATGAATTAATAAATAAGCTAAAAGTTATTAGCTAATACCTATAAGCTATTAAATATGTTCGATAAAATTTACAAATTAATTTCTAACGACATCGGTATAGACCTAGGGACTTCCAATACCTTAGTGTATTTGAAGGGTCACGGCATAGTCATAAACGAGCCTTCAGTGGTGGCTGTCAATGTGAAGACCAGCCAAGTGCTGGCAGTGGGGATTAAGGCCAAAGAGATGCTCGGCCGTACACCAGGGCACATTAAGGCCATCCGCCCTTTGGTAGACGGAGTTATTTCTGATTTCGAAGTTACTGAAGAAATGCTTTCTTACCTCATCGGTAAAGCCGACAAGATGCAAAAGAAGCTTGCCAAGCCTCGTGTAGTCGTCGGTGTGCCCTCAGGTATTACTAATGTAGAGAGTAGGGCAGTATATGACGCTGCACGCTCTGCCGGGGCCAGGGAGGTGTATCTAGTAGAAGAGCCCATGGCAGCTGCTATTGGAGTGCGTTTACCTATCAAGGACCCTGTAGGCTCTATGATTATAGATATAGGAGGTGGTACCACAGACATAGCTGTGATATCTCTTGGGGGAATAGTAAAGTCTAAAAATCTTAAAATAGCTGGGGACAGACTCAATAACGACATCATCAGCTATATGCGTGATGAATTTAAAATACTAATTGGAGAGCGCACAGCCGAGACAGTTAAGATTTCTATAGGTTCTGTCTTGCCGGGCGAATATATGGAGACCGAAGTTCATGGACGAGACTTGCTCACTGGATTACCTCGTGAAGTGGTGGTGACAGATTCTGATATCCGAGAAGCTATTTCCGCTTCTGTTAAGGAGTTGGTAACTGGAGTTAAGGATATGCTCGAATCTACTCCACCGGAGATTCTCTCTGACATAATGCACCGAGGCATTACTCTCTCTGGTGGTGGAGCATTACTACCTGGTCTCGATCAAGTATTACAAAATGTTCTCAAGATACCGGTGTATGCAGTGGATGATCCACTTTCTGCCGTAGCTCGTGGTACTGGGGTGATACTCGACGACATTGACGCTTACAAAGAAGTTCTGATTGGTAATCAAGATGAGTTACCTCCTAGATAGAAAACAAAAGAATAAAAGAATTTTACGATGGGCCGGAGTTGCTTGTCTTCTTTTTATTATGTTTTATTTTCGTGCTGGGGTCTCATCCACATTTTCATATGTTGCTCATACTGCGCTTACTCCATTTATGGCTCTGGGTAATGCTATGTCTAATTCTTTTAGTGGAGTACGAGCATTTGTCGCTGACAAGGATGCTCTTTTGAAAGAAAATGAAGATTTGAAGAATAGGCTTAATGCTCAAAGTGCATCACTTGCCAATCAGACATCAGTTCTCGCTGACAAGCTTAGGCTAGAAGCAATTTTAGGTCGCAAAGAAGAAAGTACGCCATTCCTTCTGTCTGCTATTTTAGCTAAGCCAAACAGAAGTCCTTATGATACACTTATCGTCGACACTGGAGAGGACCATGGGGTTATGGTGGGCCATATGGTCTTTGCTATGGGCAACATCCCCATTGGGCGTGTAGCCGAAGTATATCCATCGTCGGCGAAAGTTATTTTGTACTCTACGTCTGGAGAAAAGACCGAGGCTATTCTAGCAACAGGCAATATGCCGCAGGGTATCGCAGGTGATAGCGCTTTTATACAAGTAGTGGGCCGAGGTGGTGGGAATTTCGAAATGATTCTCCCTCGCGACTTTACTATTACCGAAGATAGTGAAGTTGTACTTCCGGGTATTCGTTCATATACGATTGCCATAGTGAAGACTGTCATCTCTGACCCCCGCGATGCCTTCTCCAAAGCACTCTTAGTGTCTCCGGTAAATATTTATGAATTAAAGTTCGTGCAGATAAAAACTCAGTAATGGAATTTAAAATTGAGAAAAAATTAGAAGGGAAGTTGGGGCGGGTGGGGGTACTTACTACACCCCACGGTGTTATTCGTACGCCAGCTTTCGTGGCTGTGGGTACTAAGGCCACAGTTAAGTCTCTTAATCCTGACCAGATTAAGGAGGCGGGCACTCAAGTGGTTCTCGGCAACACTTATCATTTATATCTTCAGCCTGGGGATGAGATAGTGAAGCAAGCTGGAGGGCTTGGTAAATTTATGAATTGGTCTGGCCCGACTATGACCGACTCGGGAGGGTTCCAAGTTTTCTCTCTTGGTGCAGGATATGGCAAGGATATTTCTAAAATTACAAAGATTACCGACCCAACTCTACTTATCCCTGAGAGTATCGATGAATCTGATGATCCG
>CAYXDY010000017.1:0-3653 GCA_964463905.1 uncultured Candidatus Saccharibacteria bacterium | reverse complement strand
TTAGCGAAGATTGGTCAAGACGGAGTGTCCTTCAAGTCTCATCTCGATGGCTCTATCCACTACATTACTCCAGAGAAGTCCATCCAGATTCAGCACAATTTGGGCGCAGATATAATATTCGCTTTCGACGAATGTACTTCTCCGGCGGAGGATTTGAAGTATCAAGAGGAAGCACTAGAGCGGACTCACATCTGGGCGAAGAGATGTTTAGAAGAACATCAGAAATTAAATATTGAAAATAAAATTGCTCTCTTTGGAATCGTGCAGGGCGGAAGAGACGAGGCTCTTCGCAAGAAGTCAGCAGAGTATATAAGCTCGCTTCCTTTTGATGGGTTTGGCATTGGCGGAAGCTTCGCGAAGGAAGACATGTCTACTGCGGTGAAATGGGTGAATGAAATATTACCAGAAGAGAAACCAAGACATCTTTTGGGTATTGGCGAGCCCGAAGACCTCTTTATGGGAATAGAAAATGGAGTCGACCTCTTCGACTGCGTGGTTCCTACAAGGCTTGGAAGAAATGGAAGTATTTATACCAAGGACGGCAGAATGATTATTTTAAACAGGCAATACAGAGACGACTTTACTCCAATAGAAAGTGATTGTATTTGCTACACCTGCAAGAATTACACTCGGGCCTACATAGCCCATCTTTTCCACGGCAAAGAGATGCTTGCAGGCACCTTGGCTTCTATTCACAACCTGCATTTCTTAAGTTTACTGGTAGATAACATCAGGCAATCCATCTTGGATGGGAATTTCGAAGAGTTTAAGAAAACTTTTCTTGAGAGGTATTTAAAGAAAAATGCATAAAACCCTTTACATTCCCAGGCTAACTGGTATACTGCATTCTAATTAAATGGGTCCAATAAAAACAAAGAAAATAAAAAAGTCAAAGAAGCCCGGCAAGAATTGGAAGAAGTTCTGGAAGCTTGGTGAGCCCGAGTTTAATACTCAGTTTTTGGGTGTGAGCAAGGATGGTGAGTTGGTGGCGACCGAAGGTCACCACGACTACAATCTCAATGATCTTGCCGCTAAATATGGAACTCCCTTGCAGATAGTTTTCCCTTTTGTTATTGAAGACAGACTGAAAGACCTTATAGGATATTTCCAAGCATATATGAAGATATACGGTTATCGTGGTAAGCTCTTCTACCATTACCCAATGAAGGTAAACCAGAATAAGGAGTTTATCTTACCGCTTCTATCTGAAGGTGCCAACCTTGAAGTCACTTCTGCCAATGAACTCTGGCTTGTGAAGAAGATGTGGGAAGGCGAGAGATTCAACTCCAAGATTCGAGTATTCTGCAACGGTCCCAAGACTAATCAATACTTAGATTTAGTGGAGGAGCTTCGTGGTAAGGGTATGAATATAGTGCCGATAATTGAAAGCAACGAAGAATTAGAACGTTTATCAAAATACAAAGGCGACATTGGAGTGCGAGTTGACTTGGAGGTAAAGGCGGACACTCATTGGGACAAGAAATTCGACCGTTTTGGTCTTTCGGAGAAGGATGTCTTGTCTTTAGGTAAACTTAAGAATTTGAAAGTCCTTCATTATCATCTGGGTTCTCAGATTAAAACTCAAAAAAGTATTTTTGAAGGAGTGAAGCGCGCATTCAATATTTATGCTGACCTTCAGAAGACTCATCCAACACTTGATACTCTAGACATAGGTGGAGGATTCGGCGTGCCTTATGAAAAGAAGAAGTTCTACACAGCTAAAGGAGTGTCTTCTAAGATAATAAAAATACTTAAGACCATGGCTGACAAGAGAGGTATTCGTCACCCGAATCTAGCCATAGAGTGGGGTCAGTACATAGTAGCTCCTTCCCAGATAACCATATATAAAGTTATTTCTGAGAAGTCTATTCCTAAGGCTAATGCTAAAAGCTGGTACATAGTAGATGGTTCTTTCATGAATGATCTCAAAGACACCTGGGCCATTCATCAGAAGTGGCATACTATTCCAGCCAACAATATGCACAATGCTCTTAAGACAGTTTGGCTTGCTGGCAGTACTTGCGACTCTGATGACAAGTACACTGCCGGGGGTAACTATATTCTTATGCCGAAGCTTCATGAAGGCAAGGACCAGCTTGTGGCTATCTTAGATACTGGGGCCTATCAAGACGCTTTGGCTTCTCATCATTGTCTACTCTCTGCACCTATGAAAATAATTGCTCAAAATGGTACAATCAAAATAGCTCGTAAAAGAGAGACCGCTGATTCTATAGGAAAGCTTTTTGGTTGGAACGGAGACTCTAAGTAGTGGATTTCAAAAATGCAAAATATTTTTAAAAATTATTCTTTTCTAATCGTTATAGTTTTTGTTTTGGCTATGTTTATGCTGCTGAAGGGGAGTACTGCACCTGAGACGATCCCACAGAGCTCCGAAATCAAAGCTGTATTGATTGCCGGAGAGCGTATCGTTGTAGATTTAGCAATAAGACCTGAAGAGCATGCACAAGGTCTCTCTGGCCGACCAGGTCTTGCCGAAGACGAGGGGATGCTTTTCGTATTTCCTAATCCGGGGAAATATTATTTCTGGATGAAGGGGATGAATTTCCCAATTGATATAATTTGGATTACCGAAGATATGAAGGTGTCTTATATACAAGAAAATGCTTTACCTGAAGATTTTTTAGAGACTTACGGGCCTGATTCTAATAATAAATATGTGCTCGAAGTCGTTGCTGGGTTCTCTGAGACACGCGGACTTAAGGCGGGAGATTCCGTTTTGTTTCTCTACTAACTAAATATAAAAGAAAATCCCCTACTTAAATAGGGGATTTTCGTTTTGGTGCAGGTATCTATAAGCCGAATTCTGTGTATTTTGGTTTCGCAAAATAGGTATCAATTTATCTAGGCCTCAGATTACTCTAAAGCTCAAGCGATTCTCCCCGATTTGCATCGGGGCACGATCTTGCACAGGAGTAAGTATTTAGCCGTTTCACCCGAACTAAATCGGTTCGTCACTGTTCGCAACTCCATATCGCTATGGGAGGGTATTACCCTCTACTTGTCTCCACGTGATCACAAAGTGATTTTACGTGGCTGTGTTCGGACTTTCCTCCCCTCACATGCGAGCATGTGAGGGGTAGATACCCGATACCTGCCTAAATATGGTACCACACTTGCAATTTTTTGTGAAGTATGCTATCATATTATATGTGAGTGTAAGGTGATACTTACATTTATCGTAAACCAACATAAGTGCCGCAAAACACGCCCTTCGGGGCGTGTTTTGTTTTTATTTGGTATACTTTATCTATGTCGCAATTGAAAAAGAGTATAAATAAACTTTTTCGTAAAGTACTTAAAATAAAACACCTAGCCTTGCTATCTTTGTTGCTATTAATTGTAGTTATCTCTACCGTTTTCTATTACAGATTTGACCCGAAGCTTCTCTCTGATTTATCTTTCTATACGTCCTTAGCAAATCCCTCTATGCGTATCGTGCGAGTACCTGAAGGGCTCCGTAAGGAGCAAGTAGCAGAAATTCTTAGTGATACTCTAGGCTGGAGCGAGCAACAACAAACTCAGTTTATAAATGCCCACATTGCCTTAGGCGGTCCTGACCTTGAAGGTAAGTATTTTCCTAAAACTTATCTAATACATAAAGATGAACATCCTCAAGGAGTGAGTATGGTTAT
>CAYXDY010000016.1:0-10044 GCA_964463905.1 uncultured Candidatus Saccharibacteria bacterium | reverse complement strand
AATATATGGCAACAACAAAAACAACACAAGAGAATACAGCAAAAAGCAAGATACTTAAGGGTGTCGTTGTTTCTGACAAGATGGATAAGACCGTTGTTGTTTCTGTATCTAGATTTATCAAGCACCCTCTTTATGGTAAGTTCTACAAAGTGTCCAAGAAGTACAAGGCACATGATGAAGACAACAAACACAAGACAGGGGACAACGTCGAGATAATGGAGAGCCGTCCGATCTCTAAAGACAAGAAGTTTCGAGTAATATAATTTTATGATTCAACCAGAAAGCTTAGTTAAAATAGCAGATAACGCCGGAGGTACCGTAGGTAAGGTATTTAAGGTTCTTGGTTCTTCCAAGAAGAGATACGCTACTCTCGGAGAGTTGGTAGTTATTTCAGTTAAGGTGGCTTCCCCTCGTAAGGCAGTAAAGAAGAAGGACGTTCATCAGGCTGTGGTGGTGCGAACTCGCAACGCTTTCCGCCGTAAGGATGGTTCTTATATCCGATTTGACGATAACGCTGTGGTTCTATTAGAAAAGGGCAAGAAGGATCCAAAGGCAGGACGCGTATTCGGACCAATACCACGTGAGCTTGCAGAGAAGGGCTTCCAGAAGATAATTTCTCTTGCACAAGAGGTAATATAAATATATGAAATTAAAAAAAGGAGACAACGTAATAGTTTTATCAGGGAAGGAGAAGGGGAAGAAGGGTACTGTATCCCGAGTTTTTCCTAAGGAGAACAAGGTTATTTTAGACGGACTTAATATGGTCAAGAAGCATCAGCGTGCTAGGAAGTCTGGAGAAAAGGGGACGACAGTATCTGTAGCTATGCCAATGAATGCATCTAACGTTAAGAAATTATAAATCAGCTTATCGCTAACTAGCTAATAGCTAAAAAGCTAAAACTATGAAACATTTAACCGTAAAAGAAAAAGAAGCAAAAGCTTTCGAAACACTCGGAAGTACTTTCGGCTATAAGAACAAGATGGCTGCACCAAGGATGAAGAAGATAGTCATTAATGTGGGTACCGGTACTGCTATTAAGAAAGACAAGAACAAGAACGACAGCATCAGCGACCGTCTGGGCAAGATTACTGGCCAGAAGCCTGCTAAGAGAGGCGCCAAGCAATCTGTGGCTTCATTTAAGATTCGTCAGGGCGACCCTATCGGTGTGGTGGTGACCCTCCGAGGTAAGAGAATGTTTGCTTTCCTAGAGAAGCTTATCAACGTATCTCTACCTAGAACTAAGGACTTCCGAGGAATCAATCGTAAGAACGTAGATAGTATTGGAAATATGACAATAGGTATCAAGGAACACACTATCTTCCCAGAGACTGCTGATGAAGATATCAAGGATGTATTCGGCCTAGCCATCACACTGGTTTCCTCTGCTAAGACTAAGAAAGAAGGCGATGCCTTCTTCGAACTCCTAGGTATTCCATTTAAGAAACAAGAAGATACTAAGAAGAAATAAATCCCGAAAGGGATTTTTCTTTTTCTTGACTATTTGAAGCATATTTGCTAGTATTCTTTGTAAGGGAATACGGCTTTGCTAATCCATTTTTCTCCTTTAAATCTTTATTTTTAAAGGCTTAAAGAAAAAAAGTGTGATATTACAAGGCCCACCCTGTAATTATTTTTATGTCAAAAACATCAGTATTAGCAAGAAATAGAAAAACACCAAAGTTCTCCACAAGACAGAAGAACCGATGTTTTCGATGTGGTCGTGGTAATGGTTATATGAGAGATTTTGGCATTTGCCGTATCTGCTTCAGAGAGCTTGCCAACGAAGGTATGCTTCCTGGTGTTCGTAAATCATCTTGGTAGTTCGACAAGCTCACTATAAATAATCAAAATTATGGATTCAATTTCAAACATGTTAATAATGCTTAAGAACGCTTCTACCGCAGGCAAGGATTCTGTTTCTGTGCCTTTCTCTAAGCTGAAGCTCTCTATAGCTGAGTGCCTAGCCAAAGAAGGATATGTAAAGAAAGTTTCCAAAAAGACTCGCAAAGATCATCCTGTTCTTGAAATAGAATTGGAATATGCGGATAAGAATCCTAAGATTACTGGAGTAGAAAGAGTTTCCAAGCAATCTCGTCGTGTGTACTATGGAATGGATGATATTCACACTGTCCGCGGAGGAAGCGGAATGCTAGTGCTCTCAACACCAAAAGGAATTTTATCAGGCAAAAACGCAAGAAAAGAGCACGTGGGAGGGGAGGCTTTGTTTAAAATTTGGTAGTTCAACAAAAGTTCACTATAAATAATTAAAATATATGTCAAGAATTGGAAAACAAGAAATATTAATACCAGCAGGAGTTAAAGTCACACAAAGTGGCGACTCTATTACTGTGGCTGGATCTAAGGGGACTATTTCTAAGATATTTCGTGATGATATAACTATCACCATAGGAGCGAGCAACATCACCCTTGCTCTTAAGAGGAATGATAAATTCTCTAAAGCTCTCTGGGGAACCTATGCTTCACACTTGAAGAATATGATTGCTGGAGTAGAGACTCCGTACGTTAAGAAGCTTATTCTAGAAGGAGTTGGGTTTAAGTCTGAAGTTAAGGGTAAGGAGCTTCATCTTGCTCTCGGTTTTTCTCATCCAGTGATAATCAAAATCCCAGAAGGTATAACTGTTACGGCTGAGAAGAATAATATTACATTCACTGGTATCGATAAGGAATTAGTCGGTAGCTTTACTGCTTCTATTAGAGCCCTTAAAAAGCCTGAGCCTTACAAAGGTAAGGGTATGAGATACGAAGGAGAGGTCATTAGACGCAAGCAAGGTAAGAAAACCGTCTAATTATAAGGTTGAAAGTATAAAGTTATAAAGAACAATGCAAAACAAAACAGACAAAAGAATAAGATTAAAGAGGAAGATTAGAGCCAAGGTAAGTGGTAGTAAGGAGCGTCCACGCCTTTCTGTTTTTCGTTCTAATAAATTTATTTATGCTCAGGTTATTGATGACTCAACACAGAAGACAGTTGTTCAAGCTAGTGACGCTAAGCTAAAAAAGGGAACAAAAACTGAGCGGGCCAAGCAAGTAGGTCAAATGATAGCCGAGGCTTGTAAGGGGGCCAAGATAGACAAGGTTGTCTTCGACCGTAATGGATTTAAATACACAGGCAGAATTAAATTAGTAGCAGATGAGGCACGTGCAGCTGGTCTTAAGTTCTAGGTAGTTATAAAGTAGAAAGTTAAAAGTTATAAAGAAAATATGGAAAACAAAAACGAAAAAAAGAATACAGGAAGAAGATCATCTTCTTTTGGACGACCGAAGCCAGAATTTGACCAGAAGATTCTAAACATCCGCAGAGTGACTCGTGTTGTCGCCGGCGGAAGACGTTTCTCTTTTTCTGTAGCATTAGTTGCTGGTGACAAGAAGGGTTCTATTGGTCTTGGGCTCGGTAAGGCCGGAGACACAGCTCTTGCTATCAATAAAGCCGTCAGAAACGCCAAGAAAAACATGGTAAAGCTAAAGCTCACCAAGACCATGTCTATACCTTATGAAGTTCACGCTAAGTTTTCTAGTGCTCAAGTGGTACTTATGCCCAATAAAGGAAGAGGCTTAGTTGCTGGTTCTGTTGTTCGTGACATCGTCAAGCTCGCTGGTATCAAGGACATAACTGGTAAGATACTTTCTGGTACTAAGAACAAGCTCAATAACGCTAAGGCTGTGATGGAAGCACTTTCTAGTATCTCAGAGAAAAGAGGTGCAACTACACCTGAGACAACAGTAGTAGCGGGGAAAGAAGTTCCTAAAGAAACAGTAGCTTAATTTATATAATTTTATGCAGATACATAACCTAAAGAGAAAAAATAAGAATAAGAAGGATCGAATAGTCGGTCGTGGCGGTAAGCACGCTAAGACATCCGGTCGTGGAGGCAAGGGTCAGACAGCTCGTGCTGGTAATAAACGCCGACCGGAGCTCCGTGATATCATCAAAAAGCTCCCTAAGAACAGAGGATACAGCTTCAAGTCAATCCGCCGAGTCGTCAAGATAGAGAAAGGCACACTAGTAAATCCAAAAGAAAAATTTAGTGAAGTCCGCAAGCGTCTAGGACTAAAAGGTGGTAAAATTAAGGTTAGATAACAATAATGAGAAACTTCTTTAGAAAAATGAAATTAATCTGGACTGACGCAAGCCTACGCAAGAAGGTCCTGTTTGTACTTTTCTCTTTAGTTGTATTCAGGCTTCTCTCAGCTATCCCTATTCCAGGTATTGATACTGTGGCTCTCGATAGGTTTCTAAATAATAACCAATTCTTTGGTATTTTGAATATTTTCTCTGGAGGTGGGCTTTCTAATCTATCTATAATAATGCTTGGTGTGGGTCCATATATTACTAGCTCCATCATAATGCAGCTTCTTACCATCATGGTGCCTTCACTTAAGCGTATCTATCACGAAGAAGGGGAGGCTGGCAGGAAGCGTTTTACTCAGTACTCACGACTTCTGACTATCCCACTTGCTGCTATTCAAGGTTTTTCTTTATTAGCTATTTTAGAGAATCAAGGCATCATCACCAACCTAACATCATTCGATCGTATCACCAACCTTGTTATTGTTATCGCTGGAAGCATATTGCTTATGTGGCTAGGTGAGCTGGTATCTGAGTTTGGTATTGGTAATGGTGTCTCTTTAATCATTTTCGCTGGTATCGTGTCGGTACTTCCTTCGACTGTAGGGCAATTTATATTCACTTTCGACCCAGCCCAACTCCCAGTTTATATACTATTCCTCGTAGTCGGCATTCTCATTATTGCGAGTGTGGTCCTAGTGACTGAAGCAGAGCGTCCTATCCCAGTAACTTACGCCAAGCGTGTGCGAGGTATGAAGATGTATGGTGGTGGCTCTACTTATCTACCTCTTCGTGTCAACCAAGCTGGAGTTATCCCTATAATCTTTGCTCTTTCTATTTTGCTTTTCCCTCAGATGATTGGAGGATTCCTCTCTCGTTTTGATGGAGCATTCGTTTCTAAGGTATCTGATGCTTTACTCGGCTTCACTCAGACCAGCTGGCTGTATGCTATATTTTATTTCTTGCTCGTCTTTGTATTTACTTACTTTTACACAGCTGTGACATTCGACCCAGAAGCTCTATCTACCAATCTCCAGAAGAATGGAGCCTTCATTCCAGGTATTCGCCCAGGCGAGTCTACATCCACATATATATCCAAAGTATTAGGACGCATCACTCTAGTCGGAGGTGCCTTCCTTGGTTTCGTGGCTGTGCTTCCACTTATAATGCAACACGCTACTGGTATTACTCAGCTAGCTATCGGTGGTACATCTGTACTTATCGTTGTCTCTGTGGTTCTAGACCTCATTAAGAAAGTTGATGCGCAAGTATCAATGCGAGAGTACTAATTTAACTCTTTAACCACTTTTTATATTCTTCGACTATAATAGAAACAACCTGAACAAGGTTGTTTTTGTTTGTGTCGATTACTAAATTATACTGAGCTTTATCAGTATTGTTTATTTTATACAAATCCCAATATCTTCTCTGTTCGCTTTGGAGACGCTCTTGCATTTTTTCGAACACCTCCTCAAGATGAGACCCTTGTTCACTTTGAGCCCTAAGAGCATTATGTTTTAGGCTTTCTAGTACTCTGTGTTTTGCTATTTCAGGCTGAAGTTCCAAATAGACTTTAAATGACTCTGGGATGAAGTGATACGCTGTTCGAGAGTCTATGACCAATTTACTTTTTGTGCCCATTTCTTTAACCTTGTCATCGGTTTTAATATCTATACTTGGATCAGTTTCCGCTCTTTTATTTAATTCATTCACTGAGATTCCGAGATCCACCCCAACTTGGCGAAAAAGATCTCCCGAAGAAAAGTGGCTATAACCTAATTCTTTAGCCACAGCTTTAGCGGTGCTGGATTTACCGCTTCCGAGACCACCACAGATGGTTATTATTTCCTTCTTCATGCCCATAATTCTAGTACAAATACCTTGATTTTTCAAGCTAAATCTTGTATTCTTTAGTCATATGCAACCACAAACTTTTGTCTTTTTTGGAATAGTGGGCTCCGGCAAGGGCACTCAAATTAAGCTTTTAATGGATTTACTTAAGAATAGCGATACCAAAGAATGTGTCTATGCCTATCCGGGAGATGAATATAGAAGACTGGTACAGGAGGAGAATTTTACTGGTCAGCTTATTAAGGATTCAATGCATAAGGGGCATCTTCAGCCAGACTTCCTAACTACTTCTATTGTAACTAACGTTTTAGCTGTTGCGCTTAAGAGAGATAAACATCTTATTTTCGACGGTTATCCTCGCACACTTGCTCAGTCTGATGCATTAGAGGCTATGATTAACTTCTTCGAACGCAAAGATGTAAAAATAATCTATATAGAACTCTCCGAAGAAGAAGCAATGAAGCGTAACCTTGCTCGCGGTAGACATGATGATACCCCAGAGGGTATAGCTAAGAGATTTGATGAGTATATTACTAAAGTAGTACCTTCAATGGATTATTTTAGAAATAAAGAAAATTATACCATCTATACCATCAATGGTAACCAGAGTATTGATGCGGTACATCAAGATATTGTCAAAGCCTTAGGTCTATAATATGGAAACAATAATTATTTCATTAGGAGGGTCGCTAATAATTCCAGACGAAATAGATACAGCTTTTATTTCGGAGTTTAAATCTTTAATTGAGTTACAAGTGGCTCAAGGTAAAAAATTTATCATCATTACTGGTGGAGGTAAGATTTGTCGTAAGTATCAGAAGTCGGCTGAAGACATAAAAGAGATGACTTCCGATGAGCTAGACTGGCTAGGAATATACTCTACTAGACTCAATGCAGAATTTATCAAGACTTTGTTCGGAGGATTGGCTGAGAGCGAGATAATTCTTGATCCTACATTGCAGATAAAGACGGACAAGCCAATAGTCATAGGTGGCGGATGGAAGCCTGGCTGGAGCACTGATTACGTGGCGGTTATATTAGGGAAGCAGCTTGGTGCTAAGCGAGTTATAAATCTTTCCAATATAGATTATGCGTATGATAAGGACCCAAATAAATTCCCTGACGCTAAGAAGATAGAAAGTATTTCTTGGGCTGAATACGAGAATTTAATTCCAAAAGAATGGAATCCAGGATTAAGTACACCCTTTGACCCTATTGCTTCTCGCTTAGCACAAGCAGATGGCATTGAAGTAGTTATATTAAATGGTAAGAATATTTCTAATTTAGAGAAGTGCATGAATGGTGAGGAATTTATTGGTACAAGGATAAAATAAGATGATAATTATCAAAACACCAGAAGAAATACAAAATCTTCGCGAAGGAGGGAGGCGCTTAGCTACCATCCTCCATAAAGTGAAGGAGCAAGTCGCACCTGGGGTAAGTACCAAGGAGCTAGACACATATGCATTTCAGCTAATTAAAGAGGGAGGCGATTCCCCAGCTTTTCTTAATTATCGACCGGAAGGGGCTGAGACACCATTTCCAGCAAGCTTATGTGTGTCAGTAAACAACGAGATCGTTCACGGCATACCGTCCAAGGATAGAATCTTAAAAGAAGGGGATATTGTTTCTATTGACCTTGGCCTTAAACACAAAGGCACATTTTCTGATATGGCAATGACTGTGCCGGTAGGGCAAGTATCTGCGAGCGTAGAGAACTTATTGAAAGATACCCAAGAAGCCCTGGGAATAGGCATAAGAGAGGCTGTAGTAGGGAATAAGACAGGAGATGTGGGCTATGCTATAGAGAGCTTCGTTAAGTCTCGTAAGGTTAAGTACGGAATTGTGGAAGCACTCTCTGGGCATGGAGTAGGGAGAGCGATACACGAGGATCCATATATACCGAATTTTGGCAAGAAGGGTACTGGCGACAAATTTGTAGCCGGGATGGTGGTGGCCATAGAGCCTATGCTTAATATGGGGACCAAGGAGGTTGTGCTAGATAAGGATATGTGGACATTTAAGACCGCTGACGGCAAGAAGAGTGCCCATTTTGAACATACAGTTCTAATTACTGACGGGGAGCCAGAGATTTTGACAAAAATTTAGTATATAATAAAACCAATGGAAGCATCAGTCTTCAATGGTTTACCTAAGTTCAAGACTCCCGAAGAGGAGTTGGATTATCTGCGTGCTCACGTAGCCAAGAGAGAAGAAGAATTAATCCAGAAAGGACATTTCGAGCATGCCAATGAGAATGCTGTGCGTGATGTTATTGGTGAGTATCAAAGTGTTCCAGTAAAAGAAGTCTTGCATAAGGACCATGCTATGGATTCGAGTGATACTGAAGGCATAGTGCTTAAGCTCAAGCCGGAACCTCATGATAGCGTAATGGAGGAATTGCTTGGGTTAGTGATTACCAAAGGGGTTAGAAATGCTATGTCGGTAGTAGAAGCCATGAATAGCCCTCATATTGACGACGACTTTCATCGTATCCTGGTTCAATATTTAAAGAGTGGGCAGGTTTTAGATTTCAAAGAAGGGACGCCAATGGCACGAAGTCTAAATATGACTCTTTTTGAAATAACTCTTCCTCCGCCAGAAGATCCAAGCGATAAGGATAAGGGCTTTAAAGAATTCATAGGTGCTATGGAGCAATTTTACGCAGGCATGCAGTCCATATCCGAAGGCAAGGCCAATGAGAAGGAAAATTATTTCACTCTTGAAGTTGCTCTTGGTATAGATACCGATGAGGTTGTTATATATGCAGCTATACCCAACAAACATATTTCACTTTTTGAAAAACAAGTACTCGCTTTTTATAGCAATGCCAAGGTTCGTGAGTCTGCGGATGACTATAATGTATTTAACCCGGATGGTGGTTCGGTGGGAGCCTATGCTTCGTTTATGGAGCGGGGAGTCATGCCTATTAAGACTTATGACAACATTGAGCATGACCCGATGAAGACAATTTTAAATGTTTTCTCTAAACTAAAGACTAAAGGTGAAGGTGCAGCCATACAGCTAGTAGTGGCTCCAGCTGGAGATAAATTTATCAATGAATTTCATATGATTCTCGACGATGTGAAAGAAGGAATGTCTGTTAAATATGCATCTGATAATTTCTATAAATTTAATAAAGCTTTAATGACAGCAGGTAAGGAGCTCTTGTTTGGTTATTCTAAGGCACCTGAAGAGAAGAAGGATAGCACCATGAAAGGCCGACGGGCAGTAGATGAAGGTGCAGTAGAGAAGATAGGAAATAAAATTAAAAGTAGTGTTATGAAAGCCAACATACGAGTAGTCGCCTCAGCTGACACTCATGAAAGGGCTCAATCTATTCTTACTGAAATTAAATCTTCTTTTAATCAGTTTTCAGAAGCAGCTAGTAATGGGTTTCTCTTTGAAGAGCTTCATGGAAGTTCCCTCAAGAAATTCTTCCACGACTATTCTTATCGTACTTTTGCTCCGGATAAGGTTATGCCCATGAACCTTAAAGAGCTTTCTTCGGTATTTCATTTCCCCGTAGGTATTGGCTCTCAACCTCAGCTTAAGGAAGCTAAGGCCGGTATTGCTCCAGCACCGCTTGAAATGGGAGAGGAGGGTATTGTGTTAGGTATCAACAGCTATCGTGGACGAGACACTTCTATTCATATGTCTCGTGAGGACAGAATGCGCCATTTTTACGTTATTGGCCAGACAGGTACTGGTAAGACTAACATTTTGCTTAATATGATTACTCAGGATATCAAGAATGGTGATGGTTGTTGTTATATAGACCCACACGGTACGGACATCCAGACCATTCTCTCTCGAATACCCAAGGAGCGCATTGATGATGTTTTATATTTCGACCCCGCATACACCGCTCGCCCAATGGGGCTCAATATGCTTGAGTATGACCCAAGATATCCGGAGCAGAAGACATTTGTGGTCAATGAGATGATGGGTATATTCAACAAGCTATTCGATATGAAGGTGGGAGGTGGAGCTATGTTTGAGCAGTACTTCCGTAATAGTGCATTCTTGGTGATGGAGGACCCAGAGTCAGGATCAACCCTGCTTGAGATTACGAGAGTTTTGGCAGATAAAGAATTCCGAGATA
>CAYXDY010000015.1:0-10189 GCA_964463905.1 uncultured Candidatus Saccharibacteria bacterium | reverse complement strand
AACTGCTAGCATTCGAATCGACAACATGGGGTCTCAAGGTAGCGACTTTTATTATGTATATTGTATTGTAGATAGTGCAGAAGGGTTGTGTGGTGGAGATGATAATATAGATTCTGCGTCAGATACTGCATATATAAATGCCGGAAGCTTTATCAATTTGCAGTTGACCTTAAATGAAGTATCAACACCAGGAACTTATTGGTTTAAAGTTAAGACACGAGCTTTAGCCGAAACACTCTGGGCTGCATCAACAGAACAATTCACAGCAGTGTCCGCTCCAGTAACTCCTCCTCCTAGTGGAGGTGGTGGTGGCGGAGGAGGGGGTGGTGCAGTTGTAGTAACACCTACAGTACCGGTAATAACTCCAAGTGCTTGTAGTGGAGCTGATTTTAACGGTGACAAAAAGGTAAATTCAGTAGACTTCTCAATTTTACTTGCGTTCTGGCAAAAAAATTCACCGTTTCTAAATCCTTGCGTTGACATCAACAAAGACGGTAAAGTAAATTCAGTCGACTTCTCAATCCTGCTATTTCAATGGAATAAATGATTCAACTAGTTCGACAAGCTCACTATAAAAATCTCATCATAAATAATTATGAAAACAGTATTAAACAAAATTAAATATATAGTATGGGTATCAGCTTTGCTTTTCTTACCATCTCTAGCATCAGCTTCGAGTGTGTATATAGACACGAAGCATTCAGATTTCTTTGTGGGGGATACGGTGATACTAAGTGTGCGTATTGATTCTGAAAACCAGAATATTAATGTTGTTGAAGGTAGCGTTTTGTTGGATTATGTGGCGGGGGCAATTTCGCTGATCGATATCAACACTTCTGGCTCAGATTTTTCTCTCTGGCCAGGCAAACCTTCGCCCTCTGAAAATAATACTAGTATATCTTTCGCAGGTGGATCGCCCGGTGGTCTAAATTCTAAGAATGCGATTGTTTTAAATATTGTTTTGAAATTGCAACAAGAGGGTCTTATTACCTTGACCCCGGCCAACTTCTCAGTTTATTTGAATGATGGCAAAGGCACTAAAGACCAAGTAAATATAAGGGATTTGACCATAAATGTCTCACCGAAACCAGCAGACTTAGAGTCAGTGGATAGCTGGCAGAATCTAATATTGGGCGACAAAACACCACCAGAACCATTTCAGATCTATTTCGGACAAGACGGATCTGTTTTTGATGGTAGAAAGTTCTTATCATTCACCACCACAGACAAGCAATCTGGTATGGCTTACTATGAAGTCATAGAAGGTGACCTACCACCAATAAGAAGTAACGACACTTACGTCCTTAAAGAACAAAATAAATCTGTAATGGTGACTGTCATCGCTTATGATGCCGCTGGCAATACCAGAGAATCTGTTTATCAGACTCCGTCTGCGCCAAATTATGTTGTTTATATTATTTCCTTTGCTATAATTCTATTTATAATTCTTCTGGTGTTTATATTTAGAAAAATTCGAAAAAATAAAAATATTAATGAAACTATTAAAGAATAAACTATTACAGCCACTCCATTTTACCTTCATTATTGTTTTTTTGACTTTTCTTTCTGTTAATGCGAACGTAGCAAATGCTGCTACTCTCTACCTCAGTCCTTCTTCTGTTAATACTACCGCAGGGAATATTAGTACTGTTAACATTTTGGTTAATACGCAAGGTGTAGCTATAAATAATGCCGAAGTTACACTCAACTTCCCGAAGGATCGCTTAGAGATAGTGTCTGTAAGTAAGTCTGGGTCTATTTTCTCTCTTTGGGTAGAAGAACCTGTTTTTTCTAATGGATCAGGTACTTTGTCTTTCAATGGAGGTGTGCCGACACCTGGCTTCACTGGCTCTGCTGGTCGAGCTTTAAGTGTTGTTTTCCGAGCCAAGACCACAGGCACCGCTACAATATTGTTTTCTTCTTCAGCAGTTCGGGCCAATGATGGGCTCGGCACCGATGTTTTAATCAGCACTGGCCAGACAAGTGTCAATATCACAGCACCAGCACCGACTCCCACCCCTACTCCTACTCCTACTCCAACTCCAGCTCCCACCCCTACTCCAGCTCCCACAATAGCTGTCCCTAAGCTTGTGATAGAAGAAATTAAAAAGACAAATGAGACAGATAGTTTCACGAAATTCTTGATAACTAGTGTCGGCAAGAAGGATAAGTCCTTATATAAAATAGAAATAAACGGCATAGAATATCCTTGGGAAAACCAGGAATCTAGAATTTTTGAAACACCGGCTCTGATTAAAGGACGGCATACTATAAAAGTATCCATGGAAACCTCTGACAATGAAATAATCTCATCAAGTGCAACCTTCTCTATTACTAGTCTTCTTGTCCCTACGTTTACTGATTATTCTAAAGACGTTAAGGAGAATGAGTACATAGTAGTCAAAGGTGTAGCTGATCCGAATATTGATATAATGCTCAACTCCAACAGAATACTTCCGGATGGTGCTGATGCCATAAATGAGGTTACTGTTATTAAGTCCGACGATAAAGGTATGTTTACCTATGTATCTGATAGTAGGGCTGTTGCTGGAGTGTACATAATCACCGCCAATTCTCGTTCTACTAGTGGTGCCGAAAGCGAGAAGACTATCCCTATCAAGATATCTGTAGCCACCAAGACTATATCTATCTCTACCAGTATTATGAATACATTATCTATGTTAATACCTATTCTTGGTCTACTAGTACTATTCGTAATACTTCTTATTTGGGGCTGGTACAGAATACTGAATTACCGAGAGACCGTGCATAAGAGATTGATTCATACTAAAGCATTAGTGTCTAAGAGCTTCGGTATCTTAAACG
This sequence comes from uncultured Candidatus Saccharibacteria bacterium, assembly GCA_964463905.1. Lineage (GTDB taxonomy): Bacteria > Patescibacteriota > Minisyncoccia > Phycocordibacterales > UBA9973 > UBA9973. Next base: position 7,363 of record CAYXDY010000015.1, on the reverse strand, counting down.
AAGACATGGAAGAGGAACTGAAAATATTTAAGAAATTAAAAGCTGGCGAGACATTAACAGCCAGTGAAAAATCTTTCTTGACTCAATTCAAAAAAGATATAGAATCTGCTGAGAGTGCAATTGTCGAAGATATTAAAATAGCAGATAAATAATTATGTTTCAAAACTTTTTACTAAGAAAAATGCTTCGCACCCAAGGTGTGCCCGAAGCTCAAATAGAGATGTTTATAGGGATGATGGAGAAGAACCCCGAGCTCTTCAAGACCATAGCCGAAGAAATACAGGCGAAAGTGAAGGGAGGCCAAGACCAGCAATCCGCCTCAATAGAGGTAATGAAGAAATACGAAACTGAGCTCAAAAAATTGGCATAAGTAGATATATTTCTTTTAATCTCAAACAACAAGCCATTTATTAATACCTATGTCAATGTAACAATTGACTAGACTGGAGTCATTACTAGGGTAGAAGCAGCAATAATGAAAAAAATGCAAAATGATGGTTCTTTAGAAAAGATGCTTAAGCAAAGCTCGTTGGGCGACAAGGATGCATTTCGTGCTGTCTTTGAACATACCCAGAAGGAGCTTTTTGCCTTTATCCGATCTAGGACTGCCGCGCGTGAAGATGCTTTCGACCTTATTCAAGAGACATTGGTCGACCTTTGGATGGCCTTGAAAAATGGCAACTTCACTTATTCCTCTGATAGTGAGTTTAGAGGCTTTCTCTACACTATTGCAAGGAAGAAGATTGCACGGTACTATCGTTTCAGGCGTGTTACCATCTCTCTAGAGAATCTTGATGATATACTTCTAGATGAGAGTGATAACTACGAGCCTGGCGAGAAGACACTTCTTATGGAAGCGCTGAATAAGCTCAATAAGGAGGATCAGGAAGTGGTAAGACTAAAGCACTTTTCAGGATTGTCATTTAAAGAAATTGCAGAGCTTCTAAAAAGGGAAGAGAGTGCAGTAAGGGTTCGCCATCATCGCGCGCTCGGTAAGCTAAGAGAAATTCTAGGATATGAAAAATAAAAATAATAAAATTGAAAAGATCCTTGAAGAAACTCGTTTTACCGAACTCAATTTAGAGGAGCGCGAGAAAGTATGGCAGGGCATTGTCAATTCTATAGACAAAGAGCCAATACCATCACCCTTCCTTTGGTTCTTACCAGTTAACAATAATAAATTTATGATTCCATTAATGATAGGTGCTATGATGTTTCTCGGTGTAGGTGGTACTGTCGTCGTAGCTGACAACTCTTTACCAGGTGACGCCCTCTACGGCATAAATCGTGCTACAGAGAATGTGCGTATCAAAGTTGCTACAGGCGAGAAGAAAGGTGAATTAAGAGCCCGCTTCGCTGAGAAGCGTTTGGCTGAAGTTGAGGCTCTTATTGCAGAAGCTCGTGCCGAAAGAGAGGCTAGTGGCTCTGCTACTACCACTACAGACACAGAAGCAGATGTGAAGGTGGGGCATGGTTTAGAGACAGCTGTTTCTTATCTTAATGAAGTTGCGCTCAAGCTTGAAGCCTCTGAGAATACAGTAGCTCAAGCTCGCGTGTTGGCGGTGATTGAGAAGCTTGAAGCAAAAATCAATGAGCCTGATGTACGCTCGCAAGTAAGGATCGATCAGAGCTTTAAACTTAAGACAGAGAATTCAAATGCTAAGGCAGAAGAAAGGTCTGAGGCTCGTACGGACAACCGCGTGGAAGTGAGAGAGGACGGTAGCCGCATTCGGATTATCTGGAGAGATAAAGCGCAAGTAAATGCTAATGCAGGAGCAGAATTGCGTGTCGAAAATGAAGATGAGAATGAAATGGAAAACGAAAATAATGATAGTAATGGATTAGACTATCTCATCCCAGTCCGTATTCAATAATACCTCTATAATTACCTTTGAAAACCCGCGCAAATGCGCGGGTTTTCTGTTTGAGCTCTTTTAAAATTAATCTTTATTAAATGACAGATTTAGTGTATTCTTTTAGAATGAATATTTCTGTTGGAATTGTAGGTCTGCCGAATGTGGGGAAATCCACGCTTTTTAACGCTCTCACCAATAAGTCTGTGCCGGCTGAGAATTATCCATTTTGTACCATAGACCCATCAGTGGGCATCGTGCCTGTGCCAGACGAGCGTGTAGGCAAGCTCTCAGAATTCTCCAAGTCCGCTAAGACTATTCCGGCAGTAATAGAATTCGTGGATATTGCTGGTTTGGTGGCTGGTGCTTCTAAAGGCGAAGGTCTGGGCAATAAGTTCCTCTCTAATATCCGCGAGGTCGATGCTATAGCTCACGTGGTACGAGTCTTCCAAGACCCATCAGTAATTCACGTTGCCAACAAGATAGACCCTACATCCGATGTCGGAGTTATCAATCTGGAACTTATTCTTTCCGATATGGAAATTACTTCTAAGAGAATTGGTACACTCGCTAAGGATGTAAAAAGAGGAGACAAAGATGCTCTGGCTGAAGAAGCGATAGTAAAGAGAGTTGAAAAAGTCTTAGAAGAAGGCAAGATGGCAACAGAAGCCAACCTTACCGAAGATGAGAAATTTAAAATTAAATCTTTAAATCTTCTAACGCTCAAGCCGATGCTGTATGTGCTCAACACTTCCGAAGCCAATGAGAATGTAAAATTTGATATTCCCGGAGCTCACGTAGAAATAGATTCTGTTTTTGAAAAAGGATTTGATGACTTGATTAAAGAGAGCTACAAGCTCCTCGGTTTAGAAACATATTTCACCACCGGAGAAGACGAGACCAGGGCTTGGACTATTAAAATAGGATCCACTGCACCTGAAGCAGGCCGGGCTATTCATAACGACTTTAAAGAAAAGTTTATCCGAGCAGATGTCATTGCCTGGGATAAGCTATTAGAAGCGGACTCATATGCCAATGCTAAGTCTAAAGGCTTGGTCCGCACTGAAGGCAAAGAATACATAGTTAAAGACGGGGACGTAATAGAATTTAAAGTTTAATATATGGATATCAAAGTATTGTATTCAAAAGACTGGCAAGACTACGAGCTCCTAGACACCGGAGAGGGGGAGAAATTAGAGCGTTTCGGAGGATATACATTCGTTCGTCCATATGAAGATGCAGTCTGGCCTAAAACAATTTCTAAAAAAGAATGGGAGAGTGTGAGTGGTAAATTCTGGAGTTCCAAGAAGGGCGCTAAACCTGGATGGACTCTTAATAAAGATGTGCCGAAAGAATGGGTCATGTCATACAAGGATTTAAGATTCCGTGCATCACCAACACCCTTCCGCCACCTAAGCTTCTTCCCAGAGCAGGCATCACATTGGAATCTAATAGAGACGCAAATTAAGAATGCATTAGCCAAGGACGGTCCTTGGGGAAACTCTATTAAGGACCGTCCTTTAAGATTTTTGAATTTGTTCGGCTATACCGGAGTCGCCAGCCTAGCTGCGCTTCGCGCTGGAGCTGAGGTGACACATCTAGATGCATCAGCACAGAGTCTCAAGCTGGCAAAAGAAAATCAGAAACTTTCTGGAATGAAAGAGTTCCCGATGCGAATTATTGAAGACGATGCACTTAAATTCTTAGAAAGGGAAGCTAAAAGAGGTAATAAATATGATGCAGTAATAATGGATCCGCCAAAATTCGGCCGAGGTCCGAAAGGGGAAGTCTGGAAATTAGAAGAATCACTTCCTATACTGCTCGAGAAAGTTAAGAACGTCTTAAGTGACAAGCCTCTGTTTGTAATTCTGACGTCTTACGCTGTAGACGTGTCATCGCTATCACTTACACATGCGCTCCAAGACACCATGAAGGATTTCGGGGGTCAGGTGCAGGCAGGAGAGTTATGTGTTATTGAGAAGTCTAACAATAGGGCCATCCCACTTGCCAATACTGCCGTCTGGGAAAATAGTTAAACCTTTGCTATAATACTCTTATGCAAACACAATCCAAGGTTCTTAAGTGGTCCCTTATTATTGGTATCGTTATTGTACTAAATTTATTCTTTAATTACACATTATCTCTAGTCTATGCGGAGCCAGAGTACGAGCAATATTGCCCCAACACTGCGCAAGTAGTAGAAGCTGTCACCACTAGGGAAGAGTGCGTCGCTACTGGAGGTCAGTGGAATGAAAACTATTACATGCCAATTGAGAAAGGGCCAACAGGCTACTGCGATCAGCAATTTACTTGCAGGGCGGAATTTGATGAAGCAAGAAAAGTTTATGATAGGAATGTATTCATAACCCTAGTCTTACTCGGCGCGATGTGTGTAGCTCTCGGTAGCTTCTTGGTGGGCAATTCTCTCATCAGCATAGCTCTGTCTATGGCGGGCGTGCTCTCTTTCATAATTGCTTCTATGCGTTACTGGAGCTCAGCCGATACCTTAATCAAAGTTGTCATACTAGCTATTGCTCTTGGTATCCTTATCTGGGTAGCTATGAAGAAATTCCGAGATAATAATTAAACCACGAAAATCTCTCAAAGTTATCCCCACCAACCCCACTAAAATATACATAAGTTTGATATAATTCACTATGTGAAAGGTAAAAATTATATCAAAAATAATTTCACGAAATTAGTATTTCTATTTCTTTTCGGTATTTCCATATACTCTCTTTCTCCAGCTGTAGCTAATGCTCAAAGTACATCTTTGTTCGGTTCTATTTGGTCTGCTTGGAAAGCCTTTTTCTCTTCAGATGATGGAGGTACAGCTACTACTCCTTCTCCATCAACTACTCCCGTTGTAGTACAAGAAAGAGCACCTACTCCAATAGTCACCAATGTTTCTGAAGCGAATCTTCTTCCAATATTAAGAAATCTTTTAGGTCTACCAGAGATACGTGAATCACTCCGTGGTCCACAAGGTATCCCTGGTGTATCTACCAACAATGGTTCACAAGGATTGATGGGACCTCAAGGTCCTCAAGGAACAACAGGACCACAAGGTCCTGCAGGTCCAATGGGACCAGCTGGTCCTGCCGGCACAGGAGGACTCACCTACATACAACCATCAGGAAACTTCGCCGGAGCATCACTCTTCTCCGCTACAGATCTTTCTTCTACTAATTTAATATCTAACACTGCAAAATTTATTACCCTAGATGTAACAGGAGGTTCTACCTTAGCATCACTCTCTGTATCAGGAGGTACAACTCTCTCTGGAACTACTAGTACAAGTACATTAAACACTTCTGGAATTGCCACCTTCTCATTCGTACCCACTCTTCCTCACGCCTTTGCTCCATGGCCAGATGGCACATCAAATGTTGCTAACTCATCTCTCTACATCAACCCAGCTTCTAGTGTGGCTGATGGCAATCTCATCGGTGCTGCAGTGAATGGAATTGTGAAGTTCCTCGTAGACGCAGAAGGAGATATCTTCGGTCGCAACTTAATCCTTACTGGCTCCACCACTACAGGCTCTACCACTGTGGCTTCGCTTAACGTAGAAGGGAACACTATTCTGGGGGATGCTAATACCGATACCATTACATTTAACGGCAGAGCATCTTCTGGTCTAACATTTGCTACTGACAACACTTATGACATTGGAGCCTCTGGTGCTAACAGGGCACGGACTGCTTACCTCGGCACATCTGTCATTACTCCTACTGGAACATTTGCGACAGAAGTCTCAACTCCTTCCATCATCACTGCATCAGGTGCACTAGGCATCACCCCAGCAGCAGGGTCTAATTTAAACATCAGCCTCTCCACTACTGGAGACTTTGCTGTTAATACTGATGATCTTTATGTAGATACTAGTACTGGGAATGTGGGTATCGGGACGACGAGCCCAAGCGACTTATTACACATCCAAGCTGCGACTGGCGCAAACACACGCTATGTTCGCGGCACTGCTTCTGCAGTTATTGGAGATGCTCTCGGCCAACTTAATTTTTACAATGCCAGCACGAGAGGAGCATTGATTGCGGGTGAAAGTGATGGAGCTACGGACAGTGGTATGTTGGAGTTCTGGACTACACCAACCGCAGGTTCTTTGACTTCCAGGATGATTATAAAGTCCAACGGCAACGTCGGTATTGGGACGACGAATCCAGCGTTCCCTCTTTCTGTTCAGTCAAGCTCTGGGGCTAATGGAATTAGTATTATTGGGCGCAATAACGGCACCACAGACGAGGGCACTCTAACATTTTTAGACAATGATAACTCGACAACCCAAGCTTACTTACAAACAGCAGGTACAAAGCTTAGTATAAATGCAGCAGGTGGCGTGCTTCTAAATCCTTCTTCAGGCAACGTAGGTATCGGGACGACGAATCCTAATCAAAAGTTAACCTTAGGAAGTTCGGACGGTACGCAGGCTCTGTCATTTGTGACTAACACTTATTTAGGAGACAATGCTTTGATTGGAAATATAGAATTTAGCACCAATAATGCTGATGTAGGTTACAAAGACCTTGTAAATATTAAAGCCTACAAAACAGGAACTAATACTAATAGTGGAGATCTGACATTTTGGACAAAATCAAATGGGTCAACATCCGAAAAGATGAGGATAACAAATTCTGGCAACGTCGGTATCGGGACGACAGGGCCTAACTATAGCTTAGAAGTTATAGGAACGTTAAGGTCATCTGGGATATCATCATTTGGTGAAATGGCTACAATTGTAGTTTCAGATATTTCGACGGGAGAAAATAGAGGCCTTAAACTAGAAAATACTGGTGCAAGTGGTAAAATTTGGAATCTAACTCCCGGAACGACTGGTGTTGACAATTCTAGTTTTACCATAAGAAATGCAAGTGATGATATAAATGCTTTTACAATTCTAGCAGGCGGCAGCGTTGGTATTGGAACCACAGGTCCACAATCAAGATTAGAAATTTATGATACTACACACGTGTATGCTAGGTTGCGCTCAACATCTTCCGCAAATGAAATTGCTTACAGAATGACCGATGGGAGTACAGAGTGGTATGCCGGAATGATGGGTAGCGCTACCTGTGGAGCGGGGAATTATGCTCTATATGCTAGTGGATGTAAGGTCACTATTGAATCAGGTGGCAAGGTCGGCATCGGGACGACGACGCCTGGTGCCAAACTGGAAGTAGCTGGTGGTTTCACAGGAGAGAATGCTATTCGTATTACCAGTAACGCTGGTGTAGGTGGTGGTGGTCGTGGGGGCTCTCTTGGTTTCTGGAGTGTTACTAATGACACAGGAAATGTTATCACAGAAAATGCTAGGATCTATGGATTAAAAGAGACTAGTAATCAAGGAATCTTAACAGGTACCCTTTACCTTTCCACACATGATGGTAGTAACGTAACTGCGAAAATGACTATTCTTGGCAATGGCAACGTCGGTATTGGGACGACGGGGCCTGCAGAAAAGTTACATGTGGCCGGCGCTGTTGCAATAACAG
>CAYXDY010000014.1:0-10200 GCA_964463905.1 uncultured Candidatus Saccharibacteria bacterium | reverse complement strand
ACCTGTGGGACATCTCAAGAAAACTCAGGTACGAGCCCTCGCTAAAAAATTTAAGTTACCTGTAGCTGAGAAGAAAGACAGCCAAGGTATATGCTTCCTTGGTATGGTGGATTTGAAAGAATTCCTCAAGCACTATATTAAAGAGAAGAAGGGGAAAGTTATAAATGAAAAAGGAGAAATTGTAGGCTACCATTCTGGTGCAGTCTTTCATACCCTAGGTGAGAGGCATGGATTTACTATTACTCAGAAGAGTCCGAATGATGGCCCGTATTATGTGGTTGCTAAAGATATTAAAAAAAATATATTAACAGTTTCTCAAAACAAGAATTTAAATCATTCTACAATTCTAAAGAATATTAGAATAGATAAGACCAACTGGATTGCAGGTGTGCCACTAGCGAATAAAAATTATACAGCTCAAATTCGTTATCATGGAGAGTTTATCCCGTGTAGGGTTATCTGCGGAAGCAAGGCTTCCGCAGAGGTAGTATTCTCAAAGCCTGTAATGGTAGCCTCGGGCCAGTCAATAGTCGTCTACGACAAAGACATTTGTCTTGGTGGGGGTGTTGTTATATAATCAAACCATGATTGACTTTTTTACAGGTAACAGTGAGATTATTACTAGATTAGTTGTGGCTTTGGTTTTGGGTATGATTATTGGCGCGGAGAGAATATTTGTGCACAAGGATGCAGGGATGAAGACTCATGCTCTAGTATCTCTAGGTGCAGCCGTGTTCGTGATTATCTCGGAAATGATTTCTATTAAATATTTAGAAATTGGAGGCTTCGATCCTACTCGTATTGCTTCTCAGATTATAGTCGGTATTGGTTTCTTGGGAGCGGGGTCCATTATTCTTCACGGCTCTCAGCTGAGAGGTCTTACTACCGCAGGCGGGCTTTGGATTACTGCTGGAATAGGTATGGCTGCCGGGTTTGGATTTTACAGCCTAGCAGTCATTGCTGCTGCGCTCGTACTCTTCGTCTTTATAGCGGTCAATCTTATTGAGCGACCACTTCGCAAGATGTCTGACGAGGTAGATCCACAAGAATAGTTTTAGAATTTTATGCAATCAGCCGAAATACGATCAAGGTTTTTAAAATTTTTTGAAAACAGGGGACATAAAATAATTCCTTCAGCTTCTTTAGTGCCGGAGAACGATCCTTCAGTGCTCTTTAATACAGCTGGTATGCAACCTCTCGTTCCGTATTTACTCGGGCAGGAGCATCCAATGGGGAAGAGAATTGTTAATGTTCAGAAATGTGTGCGTACTGGAGACCTAGAAGATATCGGAGACAACAGACACTTTTCATTTTTCGAAATGATGGGCAACTGGTCTCTCGGAGATTATTTTAAGGACGAAGCAATAACTTGGAGTTATAAATTTTTGACTTCTAAGGACGAGGGACTAGGTTTAGACCCTAAGCGTTTGTATTTTACTGTTTTTGCGGGAGATGAAAATGCTCCCAAGGATACAGAATCAGTAGAATTATGGAAGAAGCAGAGTGTGCCAGAGAATAGAATATATTTCTTAGGAGCTGAGGATAATTGGTGGAGCCCTGGAGACAATGGTCCTTGTGGTCCATGCAGTGAGATGTTTTATGATATGAGTGGCGATGTCGGGGATTTATCTCCAGATGAGTTCTTGCAAGCAGTCAAAGACGAAAGAGTTATAGAAATATGGAATGACGTCTTCATGGAGTATGAGAAGAAAGACGGCAAGGTTATAGGCAAGCTGACACAAAAGAATGTTGATACTGGTGCAGGCCTAGAGCGTATTACCGCTGTAATGCAAGGCAAGCAGACAGCTTATGATACAGATTTGTTTGCTGATATTGCTTCAGTCCTCATACCTGTAGGACAAGATATTAGGAAGACAAGAATCATCGCTGACCATATCAGAACAAGCATTTTTTTGATTGGAGATGGTGTGTTGCCTGGCAATAAGGATCAAGGTTACGTTCTCCGTAGGTTGCTTCGACGGGCCATTTTTTGTTTTTCAGATCACAGGATGAAAGATGAAGAAGTGTCTACATTGGTAGATGTGGTAATTGTGAAATACGGAGATGTTTATCCTAACATTAAGGATCAATCTCAATATATTAAAAAAGTAATTATCGAAGAATCTAATAAGTTTAATCAAACAATATTACAAGGTCTTAAAGAATTTGAGAAAGGAGTAGACCCATTTATCCTAGCTACTACTTATGGTTTCCCTGTAGAGCTCACCATAGAGCTTGCCAAGGAAAAAGGGGAGTCTATAGACTTAGAGGATTTTAATAAGAAAATGAGCGAACATCAGAAGCTATCACAGACTTCCTCCGCTGGGATGTTTAAGGGAGGCCTTGCCAATCACAACGAGAAGACAATTCGGCTTCACACCGCTCATCACTTACTCCTTGCGGGGCTGCAGGCAGTGATAGGCCCTCAAGTCAAGCAACGAGGAAGCAATATCACCGAGGAGCGTCTACGCATAGACTTCGTATGTGACCACAAGCTTTCTGACGAAGAGAAGGCCAAAGTAGAAGCTTGGGTTAATGACAAGATATCTGAAGGATTAAATGTCATCCGACGAGAGATGCCACTCTCTGAAGCTGAAAAGATAGGTGCCGAGATGGAATTCGGAGCCAAGTACCCCGAGATTGTGTCTATCTACTTCATAGAAGACAAGAACGGCAATCCAGTATCTAAGGAATTCTGTGGTGGACCACATGTAGAGAGTACAACCGAACTTGGGGCGTTTAAAATTCAAAAGGAAGAAGCCGTGTCGGCTGGAGTACGTAGAATAAAGGCGGTATTGTCATAGAAAGTATAATTTCTATGCTACAATTAAAGTAATGGGAATCTTTTCAGGCAAAAAACAAAAAGATAAACTTGTTTTAATTTTTGACATTGGCTCTGCTTCTGTTGGTGGGGCTCTTGTTTCTACATCTTCATTGCAAGTTCCTAAAATAATTTTTGCTACCAGAGAATCTATACCAATAACCGACAAGACTAATTTTGAAGATTTACTAAGCAATACCAATAAAGCTTTGGCTGTGGTTTCGTCACGGATTGCTGATGCAAGGCTTGGCTCTGTGGGGAGTGTTTTTTGTGTTCTTTCTTCCGCTTGGTACATATCTCAGACCAGAGTCGTCAAACTTGAGAAAAGCATACCTTTCATATTCAATTCAAAGTTAGCCGACGAATTAATCGCCAAGGAAGTTGCTTTGTTCGAAGAAGAACATTTAAATAAATTCAGCGAAACCAATCACAACCTTCGTCCAATTGAGCTTAAAAATATCAAGACCACCCTAAATGGCTATGAGACTACCGATCCTCTCGGTCAAAGTGCCAATGAGGTGATAATGAATATATTTATATCCTTAAGTGAGGATCGAGTACTGCGATTGTTCGAAGAGTCCATTGGTCAGTATTTCCATAGCCTGAATATTAAATTTGCCTCTTTTGTCATGACTTCCTTTTTAGCAGTACGAGATATGTACCCACATCAAGATGATTTTCTCCTAATAGATATAGCTGGTGAAGTAACTGACATAACTATGATTAAGAAGAATACTCTGCGAGAGTCTGTGTCCTATCCACTCGGTTATAATTTTGCTCTTCGCTCAGTTTCTAGGGCATTACTTGTAAGTCTCAAGGAGGCTGAAACCTTATTTTCTTTATATAAAGACGGGCACGCTTCTGAGGTGGTCAAAAATAAAATCATGAAGGCCTTACGTAATGTGGAAATAGAGTGGCTTAAGAATTTTCAAAGCTCTGTCGCCAATTTGTCTAATGATATTTCTATCCCTGCAACTATATTTCTGGCAACTGATGCCAGGTTTTCTCTATTTTTTACAGAGATAATTAAATCAGAGCAATTTAATCAATATACCCTCACAAATTCCAAGTTTCAAATAATGTTTTTAGATACCAAGTCCTTGCACGGTGCAGCATTGTTTGAAGATGAGGTTGTTCGAGATCCTTTTCTTATAATAAATGCAATTTACATTAATCGTTTTTTAAATAAAATATAATTATGGCTAAGAAAATTATGCAAGATGTGGTCACAAAGAAGACCTCCAGTATGGGAAGGATACAAGTACCCACATGGAGTACTCCGACGAAGCGCCCGCTTATTGAGAGGAAGACCCCAGCACGCGAAGTAAAAAGTGCATCCAAGACCATTAAAGAGTCCAGAAAAGAAAGATTTGCAATTGGAGACGAAGAAATAGAGAATGTCAGAATGACAGAAATTAAGAGCAAGAAACCAAGACGTCGATACGGGGTATGGTTTGTTGCATTTGCCTCAATTTTATTCTTAGTATCCGCGCTTTCTTTCTTGTTTTCTAAGGCACACATAGTTATAACCCCTAAAACACAGATTGTCTCATCTACTACAACGATTTCTGCAATTAAGAATTCTGGTACCACGACACCTTCGTTCGATCTTGTAGTAATTTCTGGTCAAGAAACAATGAAGATTGATGCGGAAGAGAAGAGAGAGATAAGTGAATCAGCTACTGGGAAAGTCATTATATATAACACATTCAGCACCGCAACTCAAAGGTTATCTGTTGATACCAGACTCGAGGGCTCTAACGGTAAGATTTATAAGACTACTAAAGAGGTGGTGGTTCCAGGCATGAAACAAGATGGTACTCCCGGTAGCATAGCTGTAGATATATATGCGAGTGAAGCGGGAGAGAGTTATAATAGTGGCCCACTAGATTTTAAGATTTTTGGATTTAAGGGTACTCCTCGTTATGAAAAGTTTTATGCAAGGAGTACTACCCCCATCAACGGTGGCCTCGTGGGCAATCTTCCGTTTGTGTCTCCTGCGCTTAAGGCTTCTTCTGTTAGTAGTCTAGAATCTAAGCTCAAGTCCACATTATTTAATAAAATATCAGACCAGACACCAGAGGGATTTGTTCTTTTTAAGGAAGCAGCTTTTTTAAGTATTACTGAAGAAAATGTAGATTACAGTAATACCGAAGAAGGTTCAGTATCTATTACTCTTAAGGGGACACTATATGGATTTTTGCTAAATGAAGATAAGCTCACCAGAGAGCTTGCCAAGAAAAATCTTAAGAATTACGACGGTAGTCCATTGTATGTTTCCAATATTGATAAATTAAATTTCATTTTATCAAACAAGGAAAATATTTCATTCCCAGATACTAAAAGCATAAGCTTTACTCTAAATGGCGATGTTGAGTTTGTGTGGGAATTTGATGAAGAAGAATTTATATCTAATATATTAGGTAAAACGAAAGGGGAATTTGACTCCTTGCTTACTCAGTATAACAATATCGAAAATGCTGATCTCAGCATTCGACCATTCTGGAGGATGTCGCTTCCAGACAAGAAAGAAGGCCTGGAGATAGTAGTTAACTACCCGCAATAAGTCAAAATAAGCTTATATTATTGACACTTTATTGAATTTTTGTTATATTTAATACACTAAATGAATAGTTCAAAAAATGATAAAATGATTGTTGCACGAGGTGTTGTTACTGAGGCCTTACCAGCAACTTTATTCCGAGTAAAGATGGAGGGGTCTAAAGATGAAGACAAAGAACTCTTGGCTTATCTGTCTGGCAAGATGCGTCTTCACAGAATTAAGGTTTTAATAGGAGATACGGTAGAGATAATTCTGGATCCATATGGTGGTAAGGGTAGAATTATTAAAAGACTGTAATCCACTTGTGTTTTTTAAAGAATGGTGTATGATAGGACTTACAGTCTTTAAATAAGAAAGAAAGTAGAAAAAATAAGGGTTTTTCCTTGTTTTTGTTATTTTGTTAAATTTTTTATGAAAATCAAATCAGCGGTAAAGAAAATATGTAGTAACTGCAAGCTCGTAAAGCGAGCTAGGCATCTGCGTGTTATTTGTATTAATCCTAAGCATAAGCAAAAGCAATAATTTATGAGAATTCTAGGAATCACAGTGCCAGATGAAAAGAGATTAGAAATTGGATTGACCGTCCTTTATGGTATCGGTATTCCGAAGGCTCGCAAGATATTAGACCAAGTTGGTATAGATCATGGTAAGAAGGCCAAGGACCTAACTGAAGCTGAAGAAAACAAAATCCGAGCCATCATTGAGAGCATCACTATAGAAGGAAATCTTAAAAGAGAAATTGCGGCCAACATCAAACGCCTTAAAGATATCAAGAGTTACCGAGGAGTAAGACATATGAAGAGACTCCCAGTACGTGGACAGAGGACAAAGACCAATTCTAGAACTATCCGGGGCAATGTACGTAAGACAATGGCATCAGGTAAGAGAAAAGAAAGTAAGACATAATAATTCAAATGGATAAAACAACAACCACAACCGAATCCACTGAAGAGACAGTAGTCAAAGCTGCACCTTCAAAGACTGCCAAGAAGAAGATTACTTCCGGTGTTCTTCACATTGAAGCTACTTTCAACAACACGAAGGTCCTCTTCTCCGACAAGCTCGGCAACACCCTTTTCTGGTCTTCAGCAGGTTCTCTGGGATTCCGTGGCGCTAAAAAGGGAACTCCTTTCGCTTCAGGTAAGGTTGGAGAAATTATTGGTTCTAAGGCTGCAGCGCTTGGAGTGAAGGAGGCAGATGTAGTTGTGTTAGGAGTAGGATCTGGACGTGAGCCAGCCATCAGAGCTTTCATGGCTCATGGTATTGAGATCACTTCTATCAAGGATGCTACCCCAGTACCACACAATGGTCCTAAGGCTAAGAAGCCAAGAAGAGTATAAATGAAAATTGTAAATTAGAAATTGAAAATTAATTAAAATGATATCAAAAGCTAAATTCAAAATTTGTAGAAGATTAGGTCCCGGAGTTTATGACAAGTGTCAGACTTCTAAGTTCAGCACATCCACTGGGCCTACTGGTGTGATGGGAGGCAAACGCCCTAAGGCGCTTTCTGAATACGGCACACAGCTCGTAGAGAAGCAGAAAGTACGATTTTCTTATGGTATCACCGAGCGTCAGCTTTCTAATTATGTTAAGAAGGCTACTCACATCAAGGGCGCAGGTACAGCCGACAAATTCTTCGAACAGCTTGAGTCTCGCCTCGACAATGCCGTTTATCGTATGGGCTTAGCACCAAGCCGAAGAGGAGCTCGTCAGATGGTTTCCCACGGACACTTTATGGTCAATGGCCACAGAGTTACTATTCCTTCATATGAACTTAAGCCAGGAGATATAGTAGCTATCCGCGAAGGTTCCAAGATTAAGAAAGTTTTCGACAATCTAGCCGACCGACTTAAGGATTACAATGCTCCAGCATGGCTCAAATTTGACCTAAGCAAGCAAGAAGGAACAATATTAGAGAAGCCGAAGAATACTGAGACCTTCCTGGACCTTAACGCTGTTTTGGAATTCTACAGTCGTTAAAAATTAATATTAAGTTTTATTATTAAATTAAAAAGTAACTTTTTTATAAAAAATTATGCCTGAATATAAAATCATTATGCCTTCCAAGCCTCGCGCGGTGGTAGAAGAAGGAAATAAGGGAGTATTTGAAATAGATGGCCTTTATCCTGGGTACGGACACACCCTCGGCAATTCTCTTCGCCGAATCATCCTTTCATCTCTTCCAGGCGCTAGCATCACTTCTATCAAGATAGACGGTGTTTCTCATGAATTCTCCACTATGGACGGCATCAAGGAAGATGTAATTGTTATGATTCTTAACCTCAAGAAGACTCGCTTCAAGATGCTCTCAGATGAGCCTCAGACTGTAACCCTATCTGTAAAGGGTCCTAAGGAAGTTACTGCCGCTGACATCAAGACTGGTGGTCAGGTAGAAATCCTCAATCCAGAACTCCACATTGTCGAAGTTACCGGCAAGGTGAACCTAGATATCGAGCTCCACATAGAGAAAGGCCTCGGTTTCATTTCTAAAGAAAATTTCCAAAAGGAGAAGGTAGACATCGGCACTATTGCCGTAGATGCTATATTTACTCCTATCCGCCGCGTTGCCTACGAAGTAGAAAACATGCGTGTCGGTGACAGAACAAACCACAACAGACTACGTATCTCCATAGAGACAGATGGTACTCTTACTCCACGTGAAGCTCTTTCTCAATCTATAGAAATAATGATAAATCAGCTTAAGGCTATCATTGACTTCAAGGAGCCTGAAGAAGAGGCACCAGTAGAGAATAAGACATTAAAATCTGAAGACAAGGAAGACGACAAGAAGGGTGACGATTTCAGCGATGTACTTAAGACTCGCACTGACACCTTAGACTTATCCACCCGCACTCTTAATGCTCTTACTGCAGCCAACATCCGTACACTTGGAGGTCTTGCTCGCAAGAAGAGAGAAGACTTGCTTGAAGTAGAAGGAATAGGTGAGAAGGGTATTACAGAGATTAAAAAGGTATTGAGTAAATACGGCCTTAATTTGAAGGAATAATATGAGACACGCAAATAACAAAAGAAAATTCGGTCGCGAGAAGAATCAGAGAAATGCACTTCTAAAGTCGCTTGCTCTCAATCTTATTGTGCGCGAGAAAATCAAGACCACTGAGCCTAAAGCCAAGGAGCTACGCCCATTTATCGAGAAGCTAGTCACCAAGGCAAAGAAAAATGATGTAGCTACCAAGCGTATTGTAGTGGCTCGTCTTTTCGGACGCACTCGCGAGGCTAAGAAGCTTTTCGATGTTATTGCTCCTAGATATACCGACAAGAATGGAGGATACACCAGAATAATGAAATTAGGTGCCCGCAAGTCCGACGGAGCTAAGATGGCTGTCATCGAGTTTGTATAATTTTGATAAATAATATAGGATGAAAAAGCAAATGAAAAAAATTACAGCACAAATGGATACCAAGATAGTAGATGCAAGTGGACGCACTCTCGGTCGTGTGGCTACAGAAGTGGCTATGTCACTTATGGGTAAGACCAAGCCTACATTCGAGCGCAATAAGTATTCTGGTATGCCTGTAAACGTCATCAACGCTTCCAAGCTACGCATTACTACCAAGAAGCTTGCTGAGATATATCACACTCGCTACTCAGGTATTCCAGGAGGTCTACGTATCCTTACCGGTACTGAGACAGCAGAGAAGCGTGGATACAAGGAGCTTATCAAGCTTGCCGTATACAACATGCTTCCTGATAACAAAATCCGAAGAGAGATGATGAAACATTTAACAATACAAGATTAATTCATTTATGGAAAAGAAAACAAAAGACAGATACATAGAGGCAATAGGACGAAGAAAGACTTCAACTGCTCGTGTGCGAATCACCGAAGCAGATAAGGCTTCTTTTACTGTTAACGGTAAGGATGCTAAAGAATATTTTCATACTGAGTCTGAACGACGTCTAGTGCAGGATCCTATAGTGAAAGGTCTATCTGCTATCAAGGCTGGCAGTAAGTGGAAGGTAGAAGTAAGAGTAATGGGTGGAGGCACTCACTCTCAAGCCGAAGCTGTCCGCCACGGCCTATCTCGAGCCCTCGTAGAAGATGATGCTGAATCTCGCCCAAAGCTCAAGAGCCTAGGATTCCTAAAGAGAGATCCAAGAGCCAAGGAGCGCCGAAAATTCGGACTCAAGAAAGCTCGTAAAGCTCCACAGTGGAGTAAACGCTAAAACAAAAAACCCTCTTGAAAAAAGAGGGTTTTTTCGTTAATATATGGTTATGCAAGACGAGGATAAGATACAAGAAAATACAACTCCTGAGGCGGAAGCTGACGACACCGAAGTCCTAGAATTCGAATTCAACGAAGACGGAGAGGAGGACCTCAAGAAGACCATCAAGAAGCTCCGAGCCGACCTTAAGGAGATGAAGAAGGAGAAGGATGAGTACTTAAACGGCTGGCAGAAAGAGCGAGCGGATTTTGCTAATTTCAAGAAAGAAGAAGAGAACAGGAAGACCAACTTCTCCGAGGCAGTTCGCGAGCGCATACTAAGCCGATTCCTCAGCGTTGCCGATAGCTTCAATATGGCTTTTGCCAACAAGGAAGCTTGGGAGAAGGTGGATCCTAATTGGCGTAAGGGTGTGGAATACATCTACTCGCAGATGAACAATGTCTTCGAGGAGTATGGAGTCAAGGGTGTAGGCGAAGTCGGTGAAGCTTTTGATCCCAACATCCACGAATCCATAGATATGGTAGAGACAGACAAGAAGGATATGGACCATAAAGTAGCCGTAGTGGTGCAAAAAGGCTACAAGCTAGGCGAGAGAGTGATGCGCCCAGCGAGGGTAAATGTCTT
>CAYXDY010000013.1:0-10467 GCA_964463905.1 uncultured Candidatus Saccharibacteria bacterium | reverse complement strand
AATATGTTCCATGTCGTCATGAATCTCCATCAGGAAACAGTTGGAGAGCTTTGGGTGAGGAGAGCCGGCACCGATGTTTGATGACCCAGCAGATAGATACTCGAGCTTGGACATCTTTTCGTAAAACTTTTTAGCCCATTCAGTAGGGTTCTTCTCAGTAAGAGACATACCCATGGCTACACGCATCCAGAAGTATTGAGGAGTCTCAAGTGGAGCTTGCTTCTCATTCTTCATGAGATACCTGTTTTGCATAGTAGAGAGTCCAGAATACTTATAGAGTTCGTCGTTCTCTATCTTAAGTGCAGATGCGAGTGCATCAAGGTCGAAGGTGGTAGCCATTCTAGGGTCTAGTAGTCCACGCTCTACAGCGTTTAACACATACTTTTTAAAGTGAGCACTGTGTAATTTAGAAAATTCTTCTGTGGAGATAACCTTGGACTCATCATTGTCGTAGTCTCCGATAACTTTTTTATAAATAACTTTAAGAAGGAGGCGAGTAGCAATCTTATCGAATTCCATACCAAACTGAGCATTTTGTAGGGCGGCATTGATGGTCGCGGCATCCATTTCTTCGGTGGTGATACCGTCGTATAAGGTCAGCTGAGTTTCAGAAGCTATTTGAATGACCTTACTTATGGGATCACTGATGCCATGACAAGCACGCTCAATTGATTTATTAATGCGGTCAGCATTAAAGGGCACTTTAGTACCATCTCTTTTTGTTATTGTTATTGTCATAGGTTTACATTATACCCCTTCTCACTAGGGTCCACATGTGGATATCGTCGATATTACAAGTAGTGGTATAATTGGTTACACATGTCAACCATGACCTCAAAAAAAGCAGTAAAAATAATGGTCTTTGGGACCTTCGACGGGCTACATTTAGGGCACCTTAATTTTTTCAAACAAGCAAGGGCGCTAAAGAGTGGAAGCAAGCTAATAGTGTCTATTGCCAGGGATAAAAATGTGCACAAAATTAAAGGAAAGTATCCCAGATTGACTGAGAAAAAGCGTCTTCTTCTCTTAAAAAACACAAAATTAGTAGATAAGGCTGTACTTGCGGGATTAAAAGATTATTTGCCCCACATCTTGAAAGAAAAGCCAGATATCATCGCACTCGGCTACGACCAAAGAGCGTATGTGAAGGATCTAAAGAAGAATCTTGCAGATAAAAATCTAAAAGTAAAAATAGTTAGGCTCAAATCTTACAAACCTCACATGTATAAGAATAGTTTACTTAGGGAGACACCACCTCCCCGAGCTAAAGCTCGGGACTCCTCCTAATCTAGGAGGAGAAAACCACCTCGCCCTTGGGGCACTCCTCCTTCATAAGGAGGAGAAAATACCACTCTCTTCGATTACGAAGTACCCCTCCTAAATTAGGAGGGGAAGCGGAATATGATATTATAATTACATGATTGAAGGGCCAGGAAAAACAAATATCGAACTGCAATTATCTCCAGAGCAAATTGAGAGAGTAATGGATAAGGTGCAGGATATTAATGCCAAAGGCACTGCTTTTACAGGTATTTTGCCAACATCAACAAGGGAGCAGGGTCCGATCACAATGTATGTAGCGGGTTCCTATCTGCGGGAGATAACTACCAAGATGAAAGACAGAGCAATAGATAAACTTCCTTCAATATTAAGGGATGGCCTACTTGGATTGCCTGACGATCATTCTATAACAAAAGCAAATGCAGAGGAACGAAAAAGAGCTTGGCATGATTCCTTACGCAATCTAAAACTTAGTGGAGCGGTACATTTTCAAATTTTGGGAAGGTCGGAGCGCGGTTTCGGCCCAGCAGTTTTAAGAAGTATAAAAGAAGCAACTTATTTTACAAGTTTTGCACCCAAAGATCATCTTAACATTACTCTTTTATTGGATATGAAAAGTTTTTCAGAGAATCCAGCCGCTAGTGGTGTAAAGTATGATAAAAATGGTAAAAGATTTTACAAACAACGAACACATACTTTCTCTGCGCATGATACTGGTCCGTTAAATGAAGAGGGTTTGTCAAAAGTAGATGAAGACTACGGTTTTATAGCATCTCATAGGGTAGCACCAAGATTGTTTCGTGGCGTTGTATGTGAGGCAAAATCCATAGAATCTGAAAAATACATAGAACAAGTTAAAAAAGTAATACTTAATACTTACAAAAATAAACCAGAATTACTTTTGCCGATTTATGATATTGATGGAAATCTTTTGTGGCCTAAACAAATGAGTTATGAGGAAGTACAGAAGTTGGTTGCAGAACGACAAAAAATAAATACCACCCCCTAACCCCTCCTAAATTAGGAGGGGAGAATCGGACCCTCTCCTCCTTATGAAGGAGGAGTACCCGAAATTCATTTCGGGGGAGGTGGTGTGTTTAGCAAGGTGGTGATTTTCTCGACTACTCTTTCAGTTTCAGTATCAACCTCTGTATTTGTGAATCGCAAAACTTTAATATCTAACCCTTCAAAAAATTTAGTTCTTATTTCGTCATATTCCAGATTTTCCTTAGTGTAATGAGAAGGTCCATCTATTTCTATAACTAACTTTTTTGCTGGACAATAAAAGTCTACTATATAGCCACCGATGCTGTGCTGTCGCCTCCACTTAAATCCAGTTTGAGAATTTTTTAATCTTTGCCAGAGAGAAATTTCTTGTGGGGTACTATTGTTTCGTAATTCTTTTCTTCTGTGTAGTAAATTTTTTATATTATGAATAGCTTTCATAGTATTTGGTTTTGAATTTCTCCCCTCCTTGTGGAGGAGGGGCCCGCCAGCTGGCGGAGGGGTGGTGATTACTTACTTCACGTCCTTCAGACGAAGAGCAATAAAAAATCCTAGAAGTAATACTATTCCTAGTATATAAAACAAATATTCAAACGATGGAACAAAGTATAATGTTGGAATTGCTAATATGGGAGCAATGACATAAGAAAGTGGACCAGTGTTTTTGAAGAAGCTCATTTCATCTGCATTTTTCTTGGTAATGTATTTAAAGAAATAACTTTCGCTCATTATCTCTATGGTGGCCGCACCGACTCTAGTCATGAAAAGGACTAGCGCCCATACCCAAATTTCTTTAATAGAGACGAAAGGTATAATTGCTGTAGCTATGGATGCAATTAGAAAACCTAATAAAAGCATTTTCCTTTCACCAATAGAGTCCGATAGGCGACCTAATGGGAAAGATAATAATATAAAAGGCAGAAGCATTATGGAGAATATTATTCCAATTTCACTCCAGGCAAAACCTATGTGCTGTGATAGGTAAATAGGTGTATAGATAATCATCCAAGCGTAAAATAGCTTCAAAATAAAACTAACTAGATATATTTTTGACAGGTGTTTATCTTGAATGAACACTTTTATTGTTTTTAGAATTGGAACTTTCTCATATTTTGGGTCACGAAAGTCTCGTAACGAAAAGATGAAAATAAGAGAAAAGATAAGCATAAAAAATGCCGAGAGTAAGTATAATCCTTCAAATGAGCTTCTGGCTATTATAGTTCCCGAAACTAGCTGAGATAATACCCATCCAACATGCATTACAGCAAGATAAATTCCTCGAGCTCCACCGATGCTTTTATGAGAAGAGAAATCTTCCATAAATATATCCAGGTTAGCAAAGAGGAGATTAATACACAGAAAATGTATTATGAAAGCCGATAAAACCAGAATTATATTCGAGCTTATAGCTAAAACCACAAAAGCAGCTACGGTTGCTAAGCCTAAAAACACAGTGGTGATTTTATTACCCAATCGAGATAATACATCTGGCATTAACAGCAAGGCAAAAATACTAAGTAAGGACGATATGACATACATTACACCCACATAGTATGAATTAGTGTAAGCCTCTAAAAAACTTGAGTTAATATATGAGGTTAAAGCCAGAGAGATTGTGAAGACAAACCCGGCTATATATATGATTCTTCGGTGCTGTTTCATTTTATACGCTTAGTATAACAGGTATTACAAGCGGGCGCTTACCTGTCTTTTGGTATAGGAATTTTGAAACAGTTTCTCCTAATCCGGACTTTACATAATCAAAGTCTAGCTGGCCATCTGGACCATTTGTTCTAGGCGGCATCTTGGCAGTAGCATCTTCTATGGATTTCTTAATCATAATTCTTACTTGTCTGAGGAGCTCCTGGTTTTCCTTCAGGTATACGAATCCTCTAGATATAAGGTCTGGAGATTTGCGAAGCTTGCCTGTCTTCGGGTCGATCAGAGCAATGATGACAAACATTCCATCTTGGGCGAGCATTACTCTGTCGCGGATGACTACATCTTGGGCATCTCCGACAGAAGCACCATCTACCATCATGAGTCCAGCTGGAGCCTTTTCTTTTCTGACAGAAATCTTTTCTCCATCGGCAGATATTTCGATGATTGAGCCGTTGTCAGGCACTACAATATTTTCTTCGCTCATACCTAGATCCATGGCTAGCTCCTTGTGGAGCACAAGGCGATAGTGGTTGCCGTGAATAGGGATGAAGAACTTAGGATGAACCTTACGGTGTAGCCACTTCACATCTTCTTTGTTGCCGTGACCTGTAGCATGAACGAAGTCCTCACCCGCAGTACGGTAGCTGATGACGCGTACTCCTTGGCGAGCTAGTCCATCGCGCATTCTCTCTACAGCCCGCTCGTTGCCGGGGACCACAGAAGCTGAGAGGATGATGGTGTCTCCCTTTTGTAATGAAAACTTAGCGTGAGATTTGTTGGCAGCTCTGTTGAGGGCTGCGAATTCTTCGCCCTGGGCACCAGTCATAAGTACTATGACTTTATTAGGAGGGTAGTTGCCAGCATCTTCGATAGGAATTATTGTACCTTTCTTCGGGGTGAAGTATCCTGCTTCAATAGCTACTTCGATGTTTAGCTTCATTGAGCGTCCGTCTAGGGCCACCTTCTTGCCTAAGGCTTCTGCGGTCTTCACCACATGAGCCAAGCGAGTGATGTGTGAAGCGAAGGCAGCTATTATCATGCGCCCAGGTACTTTCTTAATAAGGTTCTCAAGTCCTTGATGTACTTTACTCTCCGGTAGAGAGTAACCCTCATTTTCGATGTTGGTAGAGTCAGTAAGAAGAAGAAGGACCTTAGCCTTATCAAAGACTTCATACTCTTTCTCTTCGCGCTCACTTACCACGCCGTCTATTTGGTCTAGCTTGTAGTCACCAGGAGTGACAATGAGTCCGTGTTCGGTCTCAATCATAAGACCCATTGAGTCGGGAATAGTGTGAGTGACACCGAAGAACTTGACCCGGATGTTTCCACAAGTTACAACTTCGTTTTTCTCTACGATGTTGGGCTTGAGAGCAGGCAAGTGGGGGAATTCTGCTTGACGCTTCTGCATCATTAAGATAGATAGATTTCGGGAATATACGGTAGGGTTGCCTATGCGAGAGAGCACGAGCGGTACTCCGCCAATGTGGTCGAGGTGTCCGTGAGTCACGAAAAGAGCCCGGATTTTGTCCTTTCGCTCTTCAAGGTAGGTAGTATTCGGTATGACGTAGTCTACTCCCGGAGTGTCTTCATTAGAGAAGTGCATTCCTGCATCGATGACTATGATGTCGTCGCCTATTTCTATGGCAGTCATGTTCTTACCTATTTCTTCTACACCTCCAAGTGGAATTATTCTTATCACTCCTTTCTCTGGTGGGGGAATCTTGCCTGTAGCAATATTCTTATATTGGTTGTTGTGTCCTGCTCCTCCTCGTCCACCCTTGGATGGGCCGTAGCTTTTTTTAGTGTATTGGTAAGTAGAGCTCTTTGTGTTCTTCCTCTTATGGGTAGAAGAATGAGAAGATGAATGCCTAATATGGCGAGTTTCTTTTGCGGGTTCGTGATTATCAGTGTTTCTGGTAGTGGTTTTAGCGTCTTCCTTACTGAGGGCACTGAATGACAATCGGGTTTTTTTAATCATATACTATTTTGTTTTTTTCTTTTTCCTATACTTTCGGTTAAGGATATTAATTTTTAATTTATTACTTTATTTAGCAAATATTTTCCATACATTATCTGTTTTAGTGTACCATTGGCTTACATTATTAAATCGCTCTGAGGTGGATATTAAGTGTTCCATATTTAAACCCTTTAAATCCTTCGATACTATGTATATGAATTTCGGACTATAAAGGAATACTGCCGGCATATCTTTCTTTATTTCTGCTTCGAATTCGGCATACTTCTTTTCTCGGCTCGCTTCGTCTAGGGTTACAAAAGCATCTTCTAATATTTTATCCACCTTCGCATTGGTATAGCTTGCTACGTTAAGACCTGGATCCTTGCGCTGTGAGGAATGCCAGAAAGCGAATAGGTCAGACTCGCGGTTGATGATTTGGCCGAAAAGGAGAGCGTCGTATTTACGTGGTCTTATAACACCTTGGTTTAAGTTGCCGACTTCAAAGGTTTTCACTTCTACCTTAATACCCACTTTCGCCAAATCTTCCTGAATCAATTCCGCGCTTTTAGCGAGCTCTTCGGCATTACCTGTAGATATAGAGAATTCCAGAAGAGATGTTGTTTTTTTGCCATTAGCTGTTACGATTTTCTGCAAGAAACCTTCGTCGTTTTTGGTCCATCCGTCTTTCGCTAGACTTGCTTCTACTTGTTCTAATATTTCTTTTCGTGACTTAGAGGTTGGGGAGCTGAGACTAGAATAGGAAGCCAGAGCTCTTGGTATTGGGTTGTTTACGGATATTCCATAATTATATAATACTTCTTCGACTATACGATCTTTGTCAATTGCGTCGTTAATAGCATTTACTACTGTTTTGTTTAAGAAAATTTGATTTTGGTTGTGATTGAAAAATAATCCAAAAACTCTAGGCAAAACACTGGTTTCTATACGATAATTGCTTTTTTCTAGCGAGGTTATCTTTTCTGGGTCTAGCGAACTCAGCTGTGTTATGTCTCCGTTTTTTAGAGCTTGAATTGCTTCGTCTTGGTTATCGTAAAATTTTACAAAAATATTTTCTAGGTATGGTGCCCCTGTGGTAAATAATTTAAATGGCACAAGCTCATACTGATTTATAATACCTGTTTCTTTACGGTTAAGACTTTTTATCATAAAAGGCCCTGACCCTATTGGGTTAGTGTTTCCGGCATTGAGTTCTATTGGAGAATTATTCCAGATATGTTCAGGTAATATTCCCAAGGTGGTGTTATTTAAGAATGATGCATACGGTTGCCTAAGGGTAAATTGGATAGTTGAATCATCTATTTTTTCTGCTGTTACTCCATCCCATCTATTTTTCTCTGGGCTCTTTATAATAGAATCTTTTACTTTCTCTATTGTAAACAAGACATCATCAGCGGTGAGAGGTTCTCCGTCATGGAAAGAAACTCCGCTCCTTAAGGTAAATACGTAAGTTAGCTTGTCTTCCGATATTTCATACTTGTCTGCTAGGTCGGGCACCAGAATACCATTTGTGTCTTTACGTATTAGACCCGAATATATGAGAGAAGACATATCCTTATCAGCATCAGAGAAAGCTAAGATGGGGTTTATGAATCTAGGGACTCCTACTATGCCTTCCGATAGGGTGCCTCCACGAGTAGGCACCGATACCATAAAGTGTTTGTTGATTCCCTGGAGTATAAAGAGGGTACTGAGAGCTAGCATTATTACTAGAATAGTAAAAATATTTTTTTCTTTTTTAGAAAATGACGCTATAACAGTATTCAATTCTGATTTTTTAGGTAATTTGAAATAAGACATAAATAGAGATTTCTACATCGCAAATAGGATATGGGCCGGCCTTGTTGAGCTTCTTTAAGCTTTAAGTATTATAGCGAGTAGGGCAAAAAAAGCAAAAAGAATTCCACATATTATAGACAAATAGAAAAGAAACTTCTCGAATCCTCGGCGAGTACTATGAAAGCTCCCAGTATCACTACTGCCAAGCGCTCCACCTGCCCCTGCTCCAGATTGCTGAAGAAGGATAGCTAGTACCAATATTACTGAAAGGATTATCTGCAGATAAGGCAGATAAGGCACAATAAAACTCATAGGGAGATTATTGCATATTGGCCCCAAAAAGGCAATATTTGTATTTTTAGTCTTTAATCTTATATAATGAAGAAATGGAACAAAATACAAGCGTAGAGCAGGTGGTGGCGCATCCTTTGCCAACTATAAATAGTCTGATTTCGGAGGCTTGGGAGCTTTATAAATCCCGTTTACAGACTTTTCTAACTATTTCTTTGCTGTTGGTGTTGTTTGAGTTGATTTTCCTTCAGAATGTAGGATCTTGGCTTGGTGTATTTCTGGCTATACTCTTTATTGTTTTTACTATATTTCTTCAAGCAGTCATCTTGGGTAATGTTATCAAGAGTGAAGATATAGGATTCTTTCAATCTATTAAGTATGCAGCTGAGAACTTCGATAAATATATATGGATTTCCGTATTGGTGATGTTGGTCACACTAGCGGGTGCTGTTTTGATTATTCCTGCTTTGATATGGTCTGTGTCTCTTAGTTTTGCTATTGTGGTGCTTGCCGCCGAGGGCTCTACTGGGATGAAGGCTTTGCTTCAGAGTCGAGAGTATGTGCGAGGCAGATGGTGGAATGTTTTTATTGCAATTTTTACTTTTCAAATATTATTGTTTTTACTACCTACAATAATACTTAGTGTTCTAAATATTCCAGCACTTGAGTCTATATACGCAGCTTTGATCACACCATTGTCTATGGTGTATGTATATATCTTGTATAAACATCTTAAGGCTTCTCGGCCGGAGATAGAAGTGAGCATAAACGATGGGAAGAAGTTCCAGATCTTTGCAATCTTAGGGATTTTAGTTATTATTATTGCTATTGTGTTAGGGGTGACCTTTAAGGATTTTCTTGAAGATAAGGGTTTCTTCGAGCAGATGAAATTACAAACTCAAATTAAATAGGTTATAATATATAAATATGAATAAAGAAAATTCCGTTTTAAATTTGTTTCAGAAATTATTTCATAACTTCAATGCTCGTCAAATGAAGGATGCTACTCTTGCCTTCAAGGACCACTTAGATCAAGGGGGCAAGATGATGCTTGCTATGGGTGGAGCAATGTCTTCTGCCCAAATGGGGGTGACTCTAGCACCTATGATTAAAAATGGGAAAATCCATGCCATATCTTGTACTGGAGCCAACCTTGAAGAATCAGTATTTCGGCTAGTAGCCCACAACAGCTACAAGGATTACCCAGACTATAGATACTTCACCAAGGAGGATGATGAGAAGATACTAGAGCGAGGAGAGAGAAGAGTTACAGATACATCCATACCAGAAGAGGAAGCATTCCGAGTAGTAGAGCCTATTATACTAAAGAGGTGGAAGGAGGCTGAGGCCAAGGGAGAGAGATACTTCCCACATGAATATTTCTATCAGATACTTCTATCTGACGAATTGAAAGGCAAATACGAAGGCAACCCCGAGCATTGCTGGCTACTAGAAGCTGCAAAGAATAACGTTCCAATGGTTGTGCCAGGATGGGAGGACTCAACTCTCGGCAACATCTTCGCCGGATACTGCAAGGCGGGCGAGGTGAGTCCGACTGTGATGAAGAACGGAGTGGAGTATATGATGTACCTCTATGACAGATATGAGGAGCTTTCTAAGGTTGGTCCAGGCTTAGGATTCTTTCAAATCGGTGGTGGTATATCAGGAGACTTTCCAATATGCGTAGTGCCTTCTATTAAATACGACCTTAAGAAAGAAGTGCGTCCATGGGGATACTTCTGCCAGATATCTGACTCCACTACTTCATATGGCTCATACTCAGGTGCAACTCCAAATGAGAAAATTACTTGGGACAAGCTAACCAAACACACACCGATGTTTGTCATCGAATCAGACGCTACCATTGTGGCGCCTTTAATGTTCGAGGCCATACTAGATAGGTATGTGCTTACAAATAAATGATAGCTGATTTTGTAGATTGGGTTCGAGTGCTACTCGACAATTATCCGGCTTTCGAATATATAATTATTTTTTTTGCTTCTGGTTTTGGTGGAGAGCTCGCTGTTATTACGCTTGGATTCCTTTCCGCGCAGGGAGTATTTCCATTACAGGGCTTCTTTTTAGTTGCATTTTTTGGAACTCTGGTTGCAGATCTGGTGTGGTTCTGGATGGGTAGGACAATCATAATTAATAAAATTTTATCTCATAAGTATACTCACAGCACGGTAGAAACTATTTCTGAGGCTATAAAAAAGGTGAGTGGAGGCAATCATTTGCTCGCTATGATATTCGCCAAGTTTCTAGTAGGGACTCGAGCGGTACTCATAATGTACGTAGCTAAGACAGGTATAAGCCTCAAGAAGTTCATTTTATATAATGGTATTTCGGTACTAGTGTGGCTCTCTGTAGTAGTGCCTATTGGATATGTCTCAGGGCTTGGATTTACCTATCTTTCAGAAATATTCGAAAATATATATGCAGGGATAGGGTTCGTACTCCTTATAATACTAGGA